>JAHFOX010000049.1:4362-14402 GCA_023261445.1 Planctomycetota bacterium | reverse complement strand
TCAATGACAATTGCCTTTTTTGCCCCAATTTTCAGAGCTTTCTGCCGAATAGATTCAAGATCTTTTACAGCGCCCAAGTCAATTGTCACTGTAATGACATCCATATTGTATTTTTCAGGAATCCATCTAATTGCCACAGAGGTATCCAAACCACCAGAGTATGCCAAGACAACCTTTTTTCTTTTCTCAGACATGAATTATGAATCTCCAAAAGTTAATTATTTATTCAAATACCTAACGACAGCATCATTTCAAAATGAAATTATATCAAACAGGAAATATTAATCAATTAATTTTCAAAGTGAAATACTTAGCCATGAAACGATTCTTTGGAAATTAGAAATTTCTTGCTTTATTCTCTCTCGGTGGTATTCTTTTAGCTAATTTCCTTTAACATCACAACTATAAACTTAACATGAAAATGATAATAAGATACATATTAATCATTTCAATAGTTTTGTTCACCGTTCCTCATTTGATAACCCATTGTTTGGCAACTGATTTATCAAATTTAATAACTACTTTGTACGGGGGAAGCGGCGTTCCTGTAACTAAGGTATTCGAAAAGGAAAAACCTACAGGAGGGATAGATGTTGTTACAACTGTCACGGTTCCATTAGACTCGTTTTTAGAAATTCAAAATCTAAATTCTGAGTTAAATACAGAAAAAGGTGCATTCCCGGTTAGTTCAACTGGAGGTGGATTTACTTTTCAGTATGATAGTGAGCTGGAGGTGTTTACAAGAACGACGGACAGCCTTGGACCTATTTTTGCCGAAAGGGCATCTACTCTTGGAAAGGGGAAAATAAACTTTGGTTTCTCTTATACTTATATTAATTATTCTACGTTACAAGGAGAGGATCTACACAATTTAGAATCTGTCGTACCGCTAGATGAAGAACAAAAAAACAATAACCTGCTTCAAATGGACTTTGATGTAAATATTGAAACTAATTTATTTTCTTTTTACGGCACTTATGGAATAACTGACAAATGGGACGTTTCAATACTCATACCTGTTATGCAGGTTCAGCTTGATGTCAGCAGCACCGCTAAGATACTGAATCAGACAAAGGAAAAGGGGTCTGGCGGTAAAACTCTCGGTTATAGTTTTGATTCCGGAGAAACGATTAGCGATTCGGTTTCAGGCGCTTCTACAGGTATTGGAGACATACTCCTGAGAAGCAAATACAATCTATTCACATCAACATGGATTGATTTAGCCCCCGCACTTGACGTAAAACTGCAAACAGGAGACGATGATGAACTCTTGGGAACAGGCAGAACAAGCATAAAACCATTTGCTATACTTTCAAAAAATATCAATCGTTTTACACCACATTTAAACTTAGGATATGAGTTCAATAGCGGTAGCGAAGGGCAAGATAGGATTGTATATATCAGTGGGAGTGATTACGGTTTCGGTAAAGGAAAACACCATTTTTCTGTTGCACTTGATATTGTGGGGAGTCATAAAGTAGAAGAATCCGCTATTGGTAATGATGTTGTGGATTTTTCAACGGGATTTAAGTGGAGCCCGCGTTTAGGTATGCTTGTATTCCTAAACGTGCAAACACCGATTAATGATGATGGCTTAAGGGCTGATTGGACACCTACTGCAGGATATGAGTTAAACTTTTAAGAAATTGTTATTTGCTACAAGCCATAAGATGGTTAAGTCTGGTTATTGCTTTTTTTTCAATCTTTCTAACCCATTCCCGACTTATATTTAGTTTTTTACTTATTTCTCGAAGTGTCATAGGTTCTACATTGTCCAATCCGTAGCGCATTTTCAGAACACATGCTTCTCGTCGGTCAATTGTATCCAGTAATTTTCTTAACTCTTCCTTATTATAAGATTCAATAAACTCATCTTCAGGCATCTTTACACGTTCGTCAGGTATATACTCACTGAATTCAGTTGAATCATTTTCATGTAAACATGTCTCATTTATAGTGTAAGTATGTTTTGTTGCGCTTTCTATCCATTGCGCCCGTTTTTCGTCAACTTTCAATTCTTGTGCAATCTCCTCCCTATCTGGAATTCTATGCAGACGATTCGCCAGTTTTGCAGATATTTTTCTCCACTTAGAAACCATCTCTGACATATAAACAGGAATGTGTATGGTCTTTGAACTATTAATCAGGGCTCGCATAATAGTCCATTTAATCCACCACGAAGCGTACTTACTAAAGCGCTGACCCAGTTTGTAGTCAAACTTTTCTGCCGCGCGCATAAGACCAATATTTCCTTCGCTAATCAAATCCAAGATGGGCGTCCCGTAATATGCAAACCGATTGGCAATCTTTATAACCAAAGGGAGATGAGATGTAACTATTGACTCCTTTGCATTGGAATCTCCGTCAATAATTCTTTCAAATAACTCTCTTTCTTCCTCTTTAGTAAGAAAAGAAGTTCTTTTTAAATCTTTAATATAAACCTGAAGTGCGAACTCCATACTTTTTAATATCATCCTTTCTGACTTGGTATAGAAATATCAATTAAGAGATGAAACCTGAAGAATCTCATTGTTGGACTTTCTATGGTAGCAGATAGCATGCCACCAAACGATAAAAAATATTTTATATACTTTGAAAGCTATAACAACTGTGTATTTAAAGGGTTGAAATCGGTGGAAAATTTTAAATGTAAGGAAAATATTCAATTACCGTTGCATAACGAATAGTAACATCTTTTGAAATATCTCTTGTTTGAATCTGCCCAAATGTCCTCTAAACAAAGGCAAAGAAGGTTATTACTTATCGTAACATAGCGAATATGTAACAATTGTATCCAAAGTCACAGTCAAGTATCACAAATCAAAAAATATTAGAATAATAATCGTTACTTTATATTTTTGGTTTGAAATTAACTTGATAGTTTGTTAACATTCCAACTTTATTTAATAATTCCACATTAACATCTAGTCCAAAAAGCATAAGCAATATCTTTAATTTTCAAAGATATGGGGAAATGGTTTGAAGCAATGTTGTTTTTTACCCTGATTTGGAGGTGGTTTTTATGATTACTAAGGAATTGTTAGATATTCTAGCTTGTCCATTATGTAAGACGGATGTTAAGCTAGAAGGAGAAAGGATTGTATGTACAAAATGTGGACGCCGATATCCAATAAAGGACGATATTCCCGTTATGCTTATTGACGAAGCTGAATTATCAGAGGGACCAAAAAAGGAAAATTAATGGACAAAAAGGCACTTATCGCAATAGTTATTTGTGGGGTAGTTATGCTATTGTATTACCCCTTTATATTACCCTTGTTTTCGCCTAAAAAGCCTGAACCTATAATAGAAGAAACTGAAGAACAGGTTATCCCACAAAAACAAGCCGATATAAAAACTTCGGCAGAATCAAAGCTTTCAACTACAAAACCAACACAAACATTACAACCTCAGGTAGAAATTCCATTACGAGAAGTTGTTATTGAAAATGAACTCTTGAGAACGGTGTGGACGAATGAGGGGGCAGCACTTAAATCTATTATGCTCAAGCAATTTAAAGATACGGAGGCAAAAAATACCCTGGAATTAATAAAGAATGCGGAAATAGAGTATCGTCCCCTGGCTATTGAAAATATCCTTCAAAAATCAAAGTTTCATAAACAGCGATATAAAATCGTTGAACAAAGTGAAAACAAGATTGTATTTACCACCCAGTTGGACGAGGGAATTAACCTCGTCAAAACAGTAGATATATCGCCTGGCAAGTACAACATAAATATGGATATTGTTCTAGAAAACAATACCGATAGTGAATTTGCTTTGTCGTACAGTATTATTGCGTCCTCTATGATTACGCATGAAGGTGTGCCTTCAACTGATATGGCAGCCGTAACTGGGGTAGATATGGGTAATAAAAAAATTAAATTGGTACATATAGCACCAAAAGAATTCCCTTCAAAAAATGAATCTGTCGGCATTATTTGGACGGGGTCAACGAATAAATACTTCTCCACTATTTTAAAACCAAAATCTAGTGATTGGGTAGCATCTATAACTGCTCAGGCATTTGATATATTGGGAACTCTTTCAAATGAGAAAGCGGATAGTGGTGATTTCATGGTAACTTTGCAAACAAACAAACTACAAATTTCTCCCCACAATGCTCTCACGCATAGTTATACGTACTTTCTAGGACCAAAAAAAGAGGAAGTTTTAAAACAATATGAAAATCTAGATGCCCTTCTAAGTTATGGTTGGCTTACATCAATTAGCAAGGTGCTTTTGGCTTTTTTAAATGCCGTATACCGTGCAGTTCCCAACTACGGCGTCTCAATTATTATTTTGACAATCATCATCAAGGCTATCTTATTTCCGCTAACAAGGAAAAGCCAAATGTCCATGTTTAGAATGCAGCAATTACAACCTATGATTAATCAATTAAAGGAAAAGTACAAACACGATAAACAAAGGATGGGAAAGGAACAGATGCTGCTATTCAAAAAATATGGGGTTAACCCGATGAGCGGCTGTCTGCCTATGTTATTACAGCTTCCAGTATTTTTTGCACTTTTCCGTACTTTACAACTATCTTTTGAAATGCGGCAGGCACCCTTCATGTTTTGGGTTAATGACCTCTCAATGCCGGATACCTTGTTGCACTTTCCGTTCAGCATTCCTTTTATAGGAAATACTCTAAATATATTACCGTTAATCATGACGGGCGCTTCCTTTTTCCAGATGAAGGTAACGCCCAAAGCCCCTGCAACAGACCCACAGGCAAGGACGCAACAAAAGATGATGTCATTTATGCCGTTTATGTTCGCCTTCATATTATATCACATGCCCTCAGGACTCACGGTTTATTGGACAACAAGCACCATATTTAGTATTATCGAGAGTTTGGTAATCCGAAAAACCCTCAATAAGTTAAAGGCAAAATAATTTTCTTACATTCTCGTGTATGTCTCCCGAAATTCAGGACACGATCGTTGCGGTTTCATCTCCATCGGGTAGGTCGTTTCATGCAATCGTCAAGATAAGCGGTCCTGATGCCATTAAGTGTATTAAAGATATTTTTATTCCTGCCCTTAATATTGACTTGGCGGCTATCCCCACTTATTCATCGGTAAAAGGAAATATTTATATTAAAGAAGAATTGGTTAATATCCCTGTAGTTTTATATATCATGAAACAACCATATTCTTATACAAAAGAAGATGTGGTAGAAATCCACACCCTATGTTCTATATTATTAATCAAGATGCTTCTGAACACTATTTTATCTGATGGAATTCTAACAAAAAGAAATATCAGACTTTCACAGCCGGGCGAATTTACTAAACGCGCCTTCTTGCATGGTCGAATAGACCTTGCACAAGCCGAGGCTACAATGTGCATCATACGTGCACAAACAGACGGCGAATTAAAGGTTGCAATTGCACAGCTAGATGGAGATATCTCGAAAAAGATCAAGTGCATTCAGAATGAAATTGTTTTTATCTGTTCATATATAGAAGCAGCTATTGATTTCCCAGACCAAGACATTGATCTGATACCTGCAGCAGAAATTATCAATAAACTTGTAGTGATTAAAGAAAATATCTCTCACCTTCTAATTCAATCGGAGACCGGCAAGATTTCGTCAGAAGGAATTGACACTGTTTTGTATGGCATGCCTAACGTTGGAAAATCAAGCCTGATCAATGCGCTATTAGGAAAAAAGCGCTCTGTTGTCAGCAAAATACCAGGAACAACACGGGACGTTGTTACAGATATCTTAGAAATCGAAGGCTTACGGTTTAAATTAACAGATACAGCAGGAATGGATGACGCTAAAAGCGTTGTTGCATCCAAAGCAATGGAAAAGACACGAACTACCTTGAAAAAAGCGCAGGTAACATTACTTGTTTTTGATGGCAATACCGATATATCGTTACAACTGGAGAAGTTAGAACATCATGACTTAACCAACAAAATAATTGTAGTAATCAATAAATGTGATTTACAAAAAAATGGGCCATTTTCTGAATTGCCTCAAGACCTTAAAAAATATCCCTTAGTGTATACTTCTGCTTTGACAGGCAAAGGTTTAGGCAAACTAAAGGAAATATTGAAAGAAAGCTTTTTGAAAGGTCAAATAAATCCCTCTGGAGATATTTCAATTTTTAATGTGCGGCAAAGAGAGGCATTACAACGTTCTATGCAATCTATTCAACAAGCCTTAGAATCAGTAAGAAATAATGAAAGCTATGAACTCATAGCTTTAGATCTGCGGACTGCAATAGATACCCTTGGCGAGATTGTTGGAGAGATTACAACAGACGACATCTTAGACAAAATATTTTCTGAATTTTGCATTGGCAAATAATATGTCCAAAAGACCTTCGTGGGATGAATATTTTTTAAGAATCACCAGAGAAGTAGCCCAACGCTCCACCTGCTTACGCAGGCAGGTAGGGGCGCTTCTGGTGATGGACAAACACATACTGACAACAGGTTATAACGGGGCGCCAAGTGGACTTCAACACTGTTTAGAAATTGGCTGTTTACGAGAGCAGCTAAAGGTGCCTCCCGGCGAAAGACACGAACTCTGCCGCGGCCTTCATGCCGAGATGAACGCACTCCTGCAGGCGGCGCACTATGGCATAAAAATTTCTGGAGCAACTTTATACAGCACAACATATCCATGTTCATTGTGTGCAAAGATGCTTGTAAATGCAGGAATTAAACGTATCGTTACTCTTACCGATTATCCCGACACCCTCGCCAAAGAAATACTGGTAATGGCGAATATTAAAGTAGAAATTGTAAAATTGAATGATATCGCAAGTGCATAGTTTTGTAAAAAACTTTTATAATCACCAATTCTTTTAACGATGTGGCTCGCCAAAAACTGCTGAATTAAGAGGAGTTTTTTGCCTTTCCCAAAAATCCGCTTGACAGACTATATCTTGTATGTTATATATTCCATCATTCAATATATAGAATATTTCCAAAACCTCGGTAACACTTTATGCAGTGTCTTTTTTGCAAGATAGATAACGATAAAGTTGTCAACTCACGCACATCGGTTGACGGCTTGAGTATCAAACGCCGTCGGGAATGTTTGAGTTGTGGTCGGAGATATACTACGTATGAACGGATAGAAGAAAATCCCTTGCGTGTCGTAAAAAAAGACGGCACAAGGGAGGCACTTGATCGTAAAAAGATACTTAGCGGATTATTAAAGGCGTGCGAAAAAAGGCCTGTATCTACGGATACATTAGAGAATATTGTAAATGAAATTGAGCGTGAAATTTATAACAAATTTGATCGAGAGGTAACCTCAAGTTTTATTGGAGCACTGGTGATGCAAAAACTGAGGGTGCTGGATATGGTGGCTTATGTGCGATTCGCGTCAGTCTACAGAGAGTTTAAAGATATCTCTGAATTTATTGACGAACTCAAGCCATTAATGACAAGCGTAAAAAAGAAAAAAAAGGATGGGATTAATAACTCCCGCAGTATATCTCTTCAACATTAAGACCGGAGGGAAAGAGGCATGAGCACAACAGCAACGATAGAGTATGTGTTAAAGCGCGATGGCAGAAAAGCATCATTTAATGAGAGAAAAATTGCCGACGCCATCTTCAAGGCGGCGCAGGCAGCGGGAGGAGAAGACCGTGCTTTGGCAGATGAATTAGCAACTGTCGTTACTATGTTTTTGGAAAAGAAGTATGCAGGACAGACGCCCGGCATCGAGGATATACAGGATACTGTAGAAAAAGTGCTTATTGAAACTGGACATGCTAAGACAGCCAAAGTTTACATTCTTTATCGTGATAAAAGATCAAGGATTCGTGAATCCCTCCGTGTACGAAAACAGACCAAGAAACGTGCAGACACAACGGATGTTTCCCTTCTGGTAAACACAGAGACAAAAGACGAAACATTTCCATGGGATAAGAGAAAAATTGCAGAGGCATTGGGAAAAGAAGCCGACATATCAGAAACAGTTGCTGATGAAATTGCGGGCGCTGTTGAACAAAGGGTCTTTTCGTCAGGATTAAATCGCATTTCAACATCACTCGTAAGAGAACTTGTGGATAATGAACTCTTCGAGAGAGGGTACAACAAGAAACTCGAAAAACAGCAGGTAATAGGTATGCCAAAGTACGACCTCGAAGAGTTGATTATGTCGAAAAATAAAGAAAACAGCAATATCGCTACGAACAATCCAGAGGCGATTAATCTTGCAATAGCCGAAAACACCTTAAAGCAATTTGCCCTTCAGGAAGTGTATTCAAAGGAAGTGGCGGATGCCCATATGAGTGGTATGGTACACATTCACGACTTGGGGTATCCAACACGTGTGTACTGCTCTTCTCACTCTCTGGAATATTTGAAAAAATTTGGGCTATCACTCCAGAATCTTGATACAGAATCTGCGCCTGCAAAACATGCGCGCACGCTAACAGGGCATTTAAACACGTTTTTGGCATCCATGCAAGCTTACTATGCCGGTGCCCTCGGCGTGGGATACATCAACATCATGTACGCCCCTTATCTTGAAGGAATGAGCTATAAAGAAATGAAACAAGAGGCGCAGCATCTTATTTTCAGTTGTTCTCAGAGTGCTTTTTCGCGGGGAGGTCAGACATTATTCTTGGATTTCAATATTCATACTGGTATTCCGAGATATTTAAGGAACATTCCAGCTATAGGACCGGGTGGAAAACCCACAGGAAAGACTTATGGGGATTACGAAGAAACAGCTAGGCAATTTACATTAGCCATGCTGGATGTATGGCGCGAAGGAGACTGCTATGGGCATGTTTTCGCTTTTCCAAAGTGTGATTTCCATATTAATGATGAGACCCTTACTGATCCAAAACAGTATGAACTACTGGAATACGCATGTCAGATTGCAAGTGAAAATGGCGTCCCATATTTCATCTTTGATAGAGACGAAGTAACCCTTTCGGCATGCTGCCGACTCCGTACTACAATTACTGATCACTACATGATTCAGCATCCGGAGAGCATGCGATTTTGTGGATTCCAGAATATTACAATCAATCTTCCGCAGGCATCCTATCGGGCTGGCAAAGGAAATTGGGATGCGCTTTACAAAGAAATTGATAAAGGTATTGAGATTGCTGTAAAAGCGCATCTCCAGAAAAAGAAATTTGTAGGCAAATTAATGTCTAGTCCCGAAATGCCTCTCTGGGAAATTGGCAAGAAAGCTAAGGATGGTCGTCCTTACGTGGATTTGGAAGCTTCAACATACATAGTGGGTATTTTGGGATTAAACGAGTGTTTGCAATTTATGACAGGAAGAGAATTGCATGAAGGCGATGATATGATTAAACAGGGACTGAGGGTTATTTCCCACATGTATGCACGTGTTAAAGAATACGGCAAGAAATATAATTTAAAATTTTCACTAGAGGAATCACCTGCCGAAAGCGCTAGCAGAAGACTCGCAAAAGTTGACATTAGAAATTATCCAGAAGCCGCCGATATGGTCAAGGGAAACATAGAAAAGGACGAGTGCTACTATACCAACAGCGTACACCTGCGCCCGGATGCCCCGGTAGATATGATTACCAGAATTTTTCTCCAGAGTAAGTTTCATACCATGATTGAGTCAGGCGCTATTATACATGCGTTTGTAGGAGAACAAAGACCCTCTCCAGCCAGCATTATGAATCTCGTTAAAAAAACCTTTAAGAATACACAGGCTGCGCAGGTTACCATTTCACCGGAATTCACTATTTGCAACGATTGTAAGAAAGTTACTCAAAAACTTACTGATATCTGTGGATACTGTGGCTCCAGAAACGTGTACGGTATTTCAAGAATAGTAGGATACTTCAGCCGAATTAACAATTGGAACAAGTCTAAAATTGGCGAGCTGGCAGACAGACACAGGGGTAATTATAGCGTAACTGATTTCCTGCCCAAAGAGGAAAGAGTACTCGCCGAACCCTGTGCAACAAAGTGTTGAATTTCGCGAGAAATGAATTTATACTTTTATATATGATGGTACCAATCAAGGGATTTATAGAAAATAGTCTCATCGAGTGGGAAGGAAAGAT
>JAHFOX010000049.1:0-4262 GCA_023261445.1 Planctomycetota bacterium | reverse complement strand
ATTAAAGGCGCAGAACGATATATAATACAGCCTTTTAGACCGAATCACTGCCTTGATACAAAGATGTTAGATATCGAACCGTACTCTGTCGAAACTCTCAGAGATTTTGCGACAAGCGCAGGCAAATACGTTAATTACTGTCGTGTGCGAGGCGAAGAGAAAAAAGTTTTACAGAGAAATTGGTAATCCTTATTCTATAGTTTAGTCCATTTTAAAGCCTAAGAAAGGGGGTGAGTTGTATGGCGACGAAGAAGTGCGGAACTTCCGCAAAGACGACAAAGGGAGCATGTAAGAAAACAACAAAGAAGAAATCAGGAAGAAAATAACCAATAATTTTAGTAATATTTAAAGACCTTGCACGTAAATAATAAAACGTATACAAAAAATAGTATTCAGATAATTACACGTATTTTATTTTGTTGAACTGCTTATGTGTAATGAAAGAGGGGCGTTTTGATGTATCGAAACTCCCCTCTTTATTATAATCCAAACAAAATGTTACATTCGAGTTTAAACTTAAAATCATGAAACTTAAAAAACTGGAATTGTTTGGATTCAAATCTTTTGCCGAAAAGACTGAAATTGCCTTTGAGGGTGGAATAACCGTTGTTGTTGGACCTAATGGATGTGGAAAAAGCAACATTATTGACGCCATCAAATGGGTGCTTGGAGAACAAAGCGTAAAATCACTGAGAGGCGATGAAATGGCAGACGTGATTTTCACCGGAACCGATAAGCGCCCACCTCTTGGTTACGCCGAGGTCTCATTAACAATTCAAAACAACAAAGGTTTGTTACCACTCGAATACTCTGAAGTTTGCATAACACGCCGCCTGTACACCTCAGGTGAATCAGAATACCTTATCAACAAACAAGCAAGCCGATTAAAGGACATTAAAGAACTCTTTCTTGATACAGGTTTTGGGGCACATGCTTATTCCGTGATTGAGCAAGGCAACGTGGAAGCCCTGCTACAGGCAAATGCCCAAGAGAGGCGATTTTTATTCGAGGAGGCGGCTGGAATTAGTAAATTTAAGTCACGCAAAAAGGCCGCCTTGAGCAAGCTGGAACATGTCGAACAAAATTTGCTGAGGGTTGGCGATATTATAGAAGAATTGCAAAAACAACTTCGCTCCGTAAAACTACAGGCATCAAAGGCGCGAAAATATCAGGAATATGTGGAACAACTAAAAAAACTAAAAGTTGGGCTTTCACTGAAGAATTATCGCGATCTAAAAACCAAAAAAGCTTCTGTTTCTGAACAGATTAATCAAATTGACGAACAATGTCAAAAGATAGCTATAAATATTACCGAGATTGAAAAGCAAATTGGTAAAACCGAAACCTCTACAGCACAACTACAGCAACAATTATCTAATATACAAAACGAAATAGTAAATCTGGAGTCACAAATATCTATAAATCAAGATAAAGTAAAACATAATAACGAGCGTATTAAAGAATTAGAAATCCAGCGCGAAAAATATATTGAACAGCAAAAGACCTTAGAAAATAAGATATATGAAATAAATTGCAAGGTTACAGAAACTAAGGAGATATTGAATGCATTGGAACAGGAAATTTTAAAGTTTGTTGATGTTCAGAAAACAAAAGAATCTCTCCACAAACAGATTAGTTTTGAGTGCGATTTATTGTATCAGGGTATAGATGAAAAAAAGTCAGAAGTTATAACGACCCTTCAAAAAGAATCAAGTCTCCAGAATGAAATTGGCAGTCTGAGCACAGAAAATGACGCCTTGAAAAGCAGAAAAATGCGCCTTTCGAAGAGACAGGAAGAAATTAATTCATTCATGGACACATTGGTATCTAAACATCAAGAAATTACGAAAGAAAAGAATTCACTAACCGAAGAGTTCGACTGTTTAGACCAGAAACTATCCAATTCTAAAGGACGCATACAAGATCTGGTAAATATAGTGAGAACCCTGGATGAACAAGTCAATCAGCAGAAACAATGGCAGAGCAGCAAAACCTCTCGGTATGAAGTCCTCATGGATTACGAAACACGGTCGGAAGGCGTGGAAGCAGGGGCAAGGGCTGTCTTAGAAGAATCCAGAAAAGAGAATACTACTCTGAAAGGCATCCGAGGTATGATTGCCGATTTGTTAAAAGTTGATCTGCCATATGCTTTAGCTATCGAAACTGCTTTGGGTGAAAGGGTGCAAGGTATTGTTACAGATACAACGGATATTGCTATGCAATCTCTTATATTTCTACAAAGGAATCAAAAGGGACATGCGGTGTTTTTCCCTTTAGATAGAATGAGCGAACGGTCTATTATTCCTAATGAAATCCTGCAAGAATCAGATGTTGTGGGTGTTGCAAGCAAGCTTGTGAATGGAACAGAAGACGTTTGTAAGGTTGTCAACGGATTCTTAAATAATACGGTCGTTGTAAAAAATCTTAATGCTGCGCTGGCTTTGAACGGTTACTCCCATACCGTTCGTTGCGTAACCCTAGATGGTGAATTATTAGAACCAGAAGGTACTCTAAGCGGAGGCAACAGGCAGGGACATGTGGGAATTATATCCCGTAAAAGCGAATTGAAGAAAATCGAGGAAGAACTGGCTCAAATTCAGCAAACACTTGGAAAATTCGAGCAAGACAAGCACATTCATATCGAGGAACTCAGCAGGCTCGAAGCTGAAACGGCTCAATTGACAAAAAGAATTGAGCAAATAAATATCCTGAAAATTTCTAAAGATAATGAACTTGCACAGAATGAACAGAAGCAAGGCGAGCTTGCCGCCGAGAAAAAGATTAACGAAAATGAGATGGAAGAAATTGGCGTGGAGGTGGAAAAAGCCTATGGGCGCGAGAAATTATTGCAAGAGGAGTTAACGCATCTCAATCAATTACATAACCAATTGGAACAACAGGTTGAAGAATCCTCCATTCTTGTAAAAGAAAAAGAGTTCGTGAAAAAAAGTGTTCAGGATGAAATAACTGCATTAAAAGTCGGTCTTGCTCAAAGGCAGGAAAAGAAAGACGGATTAAATAGTGTTTTGAATAAACTGCATACTGAGTTGCAGGAAACACAAGACCAGATTGAATACATTAAAAATGAATGTCAAAATTGTCAGCAGAAAAGACTGGAAGCTGAAGAAGAAATCAAAAGTATGGAACTTCTGGTTAAAGAAATTCAAACAAAGAAGGTTGCATTAGAAGATTCATTTGCCTCTCTTAAAGCTGAGCGAGAGAGAGTTGATATTAAACTTGCTGAATTAAAGGCATGCCTCGAAGAAAAACGAATTGAACATAAACAAATTGAGCAACAAATACAAGAATTAAAACTCAAGGAAAATGAATACCAAGTTCGCATATCTAATCTGGAAGAGCGCGTCCGAGAGGATTATCAGCTAGACTTGTCAAGCTTAGATGCCAATACAGGTGAAATCAAACTGGAATTAAGCACATTACAACCCGAATCTGCTGATACAACCCAGCCACAAACTGATTTCTGGGAGGCAGTTTCAAAGGAAATTGAAGAATTGCAAGGAAAGATTGAAAGATTGGGTAACGTGAACCTGGAAGCAATCAAGGAACAGGATGAACTGGAGATACGCGAAACCTTCATTATAAATCAGAAAGAAGACCTCGAAAACTCCAAAAATGCCTTAGAAAACTTAATAAAGAAAATTAACCATACCAGCCGGGAGCTATTTGAGAAGGTTTTTAATGATATTCGCCAGAATTTCCAGGCAATGTTCAGAAAGCTGTTTGGCGGAGGTAAGGCAGACGTAATTTTAGAAGAAAATGTGGATATGCTGGAAGCTGGAATTGAAATAGTTGCACAACCGCCAAACAAAGAGCTTCGGTCAATTACGCTCCTTTCAGGCGGTGAAAAAGTAATGACCACCGTCTCATTGCTTTTTGCCGTATTTCAAGCCAAACCCAGTCCATTCTGCATACTGGACGAGGTGGATGCCGCCTTAGATGAAAGCAATATCAATAGATTTATTCATGTTTTAAAGGAGTTTACTAAAGACACTCAATTCCTCGTAATTACACACAATAAGGTTACTATGAGTATTGCTGACGTGCTTTATGGAATCACAATGCAAGAACCGGGCGTGTCCAAGAGGGTAACCGTTAAGTTCGAGGAGATTGAACGAAAGGTCGCCTGAAACATTATGCTAATGTTAAGTTATACTATACAAAACCCAATGCTTTATTTTTTTGTCATTCCCGCGAAAGCGGGAATCCAGAAGATTCTATAATTGTTATGGATTTCTGCTTTT
>JAHFOX010000048.1 GCA_023261445.1 Planctomycetota bacterium | reverse complement strand
GGTGGGCGCAGGTCTGCGCCGCTGGTCTGACAAAATACGCCCGTAGCGAATCAGGCACGGGGAGTTTTATTTTGGAAGGAACAACATTGAAGCATATTATCTACACATCAATTATTCCAATCTTTTTATTTTGGTATTTTTATAATGTGAGTGGGTTTATAATATTTGCGATAATTATTATTTTCACATTAATTTGGATTTGGTATATTAAAAAGAAAATTGGTGGCATGACGGGAGATACACTGGGGGCTACTAACGAAGTTGCAGAATTGCTGTATTTACTTAGTCTTTATCTTATCTGGTAAAATTATATAATGGCAAAAATAACCTTCATTCTTGGCGGGGCGCGAAGCGGCAAGTCTGCCTTTGCGGAAGAGCTTGCTAAAAAATACAATGACGTTGTTTATATTGCTACTGCTGAAATTAAAGATGATGAGATACGTGAACGAGTTAAGGCTCATCGTGCACGACGTCCGTTTAATTGGAAGACAATTGAGTCTCCTTTTCATGTAAATGAGGTTATATCGAACCTGAATGAGAAGGCGGGGCTTGTTTTTATTGATTGCATTACGTTATATATTACCAATATGCTTTTGAGCGATGAAATGTCCATGAGTGGGGGTGAACAGCCGTTTTCTCCCACAGTCACAAAAGATGACCAAAATCCCATTAAATCCCCATTTAGTAAAGTGGGACTGAGTGGGATTAATAAGGAATGTGATGGTGAAAAGACACATTTAGCCGGTTGCGCAAGCATGCAGAGGGAAATTTTAAAACAGAAGCATTCGCAGATTCTTGCAGAGATCAATAAACTAAGTCAGGTATGTCGCGATTCAAAATCCGAGGTTCTTATTGTATCTAATGAAGTTGGACTTGGCATTGTGCCAGACAATGCGCTATCACGCATGTTTAGGGACATTGCAGGCGGTGCAAATCAAATTCTTGCAGATGAAGCGGATGAGGTCTACTTTATGGTCGCAGGGATTGCGCAGAGAATAAAATAGAACAGGATAGTCGAAACTACATACTCGAACAGCAATTGGTGACGAGGTCAGTATCGTAAGGCGGTGTAGGGTACGTCCATGAGGATAACATTACCAATAAACGAAGCGGGCATCGTAACCGTAACCGGATGACAATGACTAGAAACCTGTGCTTGCACGCGTAACTATTCTAAAATATTACAAGTAAAAATGTTTTTACAGGGCATGCTATAAATGGATATTTATCAGTTTAAAGATTTAATGAACAAAGGCAAATCATTTCCAGTTTACGTATTTTATGGAGATGAAGAATTATTTATTCACGAAGCGCTTTCTGCAGTAAAGGCTAATTCGCTCAAAGGTGTTGATTCAAGTATGGCTTTAGTTGAGTTTGAGGGAAATGAAGTGTCTGTGGGTGTAATCTTTGACGAATTGAGAACCAGGCCATTTTTTGTAAGTGGAAACAAATTGATAGTAGTTGAGGAGGCAGATGATTTTGTAGAAAATAAAGCACAAGCACTTGAAAAATATTTACAATCGCCATCAACCCATGCCAGTTTAGTTATTGTGTGTAAAAAATGGGATAAACGATTAAAATTAGCAAATCTAGTTGATAAAGTAGGCGTTGCGGTTGAGTGTAAAAAGTTAAAAGACCATCTCCTGCCAAACTGGGTGACCGATAGAGCAAAACAATACAAAAAATCCATTACCGCAAAAGCCGTTCAACAATTGGTTGAGGATGTGGGTGGTAACTTAGCGATATTGGATAAACATCTGGAAAAATTGTCTATTTACTTAAGCGGGAAGGAAACTATTGAAGAGGGGGATGTGGATGCCATTGTTGGCGTAGACAGAGACAGGACGGTTTTCGAGTTAATCGAAGCCGTTGCACAAAGGAAAGTTGTTTCAGCCATAAAGATTATTAATCAATTATTGATACATGGCGAAGAGTCTGTAAAGATTATTGGGTTGCTTGCCTGGCAAATTAGGCGATTGTGGCTGGCTAAACAGATATTAAAACAGGGAGGAGATGAACAAAAAGTTGCATCAGAGCTAAAGATTAATCCGTATTTTTCTAAAAATTTTTTTGAACAGGTCAGGCTTTATACGGAGGATGATCTTGCGAAAAAACATGAAATTTTGCTGGAAACAGATGTTAAAAGTAAGACAAGCCCATTAAATACTCAATTGTTATTGGAATTATTAGTTTATAAATTGTGTTTTTGAGGTGATTTTTAGAAAGGAAATGAGATGAAATTTTTTATTGATACAGCAGATATAAAGGAAATTCGAGAAGCACATAGCTTAGGCATACTTGATGGAGTGACTACAAATCCCTCTTTAATAGCCAAGACCGGACGTCCATTTCGTGAAACAATTGAAGAAATCTGCTCCATTGTAAAAGGTCCTGTCAGTGCAGAGGTAGTAAGTCTTGATACAGAGGGTATGCTCAGAGAAGCGAGAGAACTTGCAAAGATTGCCGGCAATATCGTGGTTAAAATTCCATTGATAAAGAACGGCCTAAAGGCTGTAAAGAGATTGGCAGAAGAGGGTATTAAAACTAACGTAACACTATGTTTTTCTTCAAATCAGGCGCTTCTTGCGGCAAAGGCTGGCGGTTCATACGTTAGTCCTTTTGTTGGAAGACTGGATGACAAGGGGCATGTGGGCATGGACCTAATCCAGGAAATTCGCACGATTTATGATAACTATGGATTCCAAACTGAAATAATTGTCGCCAGTATACGTAATCCGATTCATGTAAGGGATGCGGCGATGATGGGTGCAGATGTTGCAACGATTCCCTTTAATGTGTTTGATTTGCTTGTTCAGCATCCGCTTACAGATGATGGCGTGAAACGGTTTTTAGCCGATTGGGAAAAGGTGCCGAAAAAGTAACTAATTCACCGCAGAGAATGCGGAAGTCGCAGAATGGGCAGAAACACAAAGAGAATGAAGTTGGGAGGATGAGAATTTTCTAGTTTCCCAACTTCTCAATTTCTGTTTTTCTTCTTTGCGTCCGGTGAGATGAAAGTTTTTTGAGAAGAATAATATTGGAGTAAAGTATTGTTTAAACCAACAAAAAACAAGCTAAGTATTATTTTCCTGATTTTAACATTCCTGCCTCTAGTTGTTATGCGGCTGGTTGTTTATCCTATTACCCTTCAAACAATAAAAGAGGAAATCATTAAAAATCTTGAGGTTGCGGCTCACAAGCAGGCTGAGTTAATCACAAAATGGATGGAAAAATGCACAACGGATGCACAGTTCATTGCCAATAATCCTTTTGTCATTATGGCAATCAAGTCAACCACTGAAGGAATTGAACAAAAGGAATTGTTAAAACACGTGGATACGATTAAGTATTTTGATTACCTCTGGGAAGAGTACGGACATAAGGAAGTCTTTATTGCTGACCGTAATGGCATTATCAGGATGGGGTCAAGGAAAGACCTTGTTGGCGCAAATATATCGGCAAGAGACTATTTTTGTTCCGCTATTGCCGGGACTTTTTTTACCTCCAACATCATACCTTCTGAAGTTCCCATTGATAATGAAGCAGGTGTGCCCGAGGTTGGAGTGCCCACGATGTTGGTATCTGCGCCAATAAAGGACAGCTCTGATGCTATAGTTGGCGTTGCGACAATTCGTATAGACGTATCTGAGATTAATGCAATGATGCAGAATATACATCTCGGAAAGACCGGGGAAACTTACATGGTCGATGTAAATGGATACATGTTAACAGAGTCACGATTTACAGAAGATTTGAAAGCACAACAGCGAATTAAAAAACGGGCGGCGCTTGAGTTGAAGGTTGCTGACCCCGCTGCTGATGTTTTAACGAGGGGTGTTAATGAGTGTATAAAAGGTTTGGAGGGGTATGATGATAATGGATATTTGGACTATCGCGGTGTAAGTGTGTTGGGATTTTGGCATTGGATGCCTGATTATAAATGGGGTGTGATTGCCGAGATTGACGTCAGTGAAGGATACGGCGTACTGTACAAATTGCGTGATTATATTATGTTTGTGTTTGGAATAGTTGCAATAGGAGTTATTATCATTGCCTTCTTTTTGGGCAAAAGGATTTCTGCTCCAATTCATTACATCACTGAGATTGCCAAAAAAATTGCCAGTGGTAATTATAATGCAAGAGCAATTTATAACTCAAAAGATGAAATCGGGGAACTTGCAAGCGCAGTTAATAAAATGGCAGAGGACCTGGAATCAAGGTCTTTATTTAAACCGACAGAACCTACAAAATCACGTGAGGGTAGTTAGTTGGCAGGCAGAAAGCCAAAAAGAGATTTATTTGATTCAAAGGTAAGTACCGCAAAAAAGCCGCCTCTGGCAGATAGGGTGAGACCCCGCAATTTAAAAGAATTTGTTGGGCAGGAACACCTTGTGGGACCAAACAAAATACTCCAAAGGTTCGTAGAAAATAAGGAACTGGTATCTCTGATTTTTTGGGGACCTCCGGGTGTAGGGAAAACAACGCTTGCGGCTATTATTGCTCAGGCGGTGGATGCTAATTTTGTTTCGTTTTCAGCCGTGCTGTCAGGAGTCAAAGATATAAGAGATGTTATTGAAGACGCAAAAGAAAATCTTAAATATTTCAGTAAAAAAACAATTCTTTTTGTAGATGAAATTCACAGATTTAATAAGGCACAGCAGGATGCCTTTTTGCATCATGTGGAAGATGGCACTATTACTTTAATTGGAGCCACTACGGAGAATCCTTCCTTTGAGGTCAATGCCCCCCTTCTGTCACGTTGTAAGGTGCTGGTACTGGAGCAACTCACTGAAGATCATCTCAAGACTATTATGAGTAGCGCCTTATTGGATAAGGAAAGGGGACTCGGTAATCTGAAAGTGGAAATCCAAAACGATGCCTTTGATTTTATTGCGAGTCTTTCTCACGGTGATGCCAGGGTGTCTTTAAACACACTGGAAGCGGCTGTTATGCTTGCTAAGCCCGATCCGGATGGTAAACGAAATGTAACGCTTGAAATTGCTAAAGAGGCAATGCAGCGGAAAGCGCTTCTTTACGATAAAGGCGGCGATGAGCATTACAACGTAATTTCAGCTTTTATTAAATCCATGCGTGGCAGCGATCCTGATGCTGCTCTTTATTGGTTGGCGCGTATGTTAGAGGCAGGTGAAGACCCGCTCTTTATTGCACGGCGTATGGTAATATTTGCTTCTGAAGATGTAGGAAATGCCGATCCTCAGGCTGTTCAGTTGGCTGTGTCTGTTAAAGACGCTTTTCATTTTGTTGGAATGCCGGAAGGATGGATACCATTGGCGCAGTGTGCTACATATCTTGCCTGTGCGCCTAAGAGCAATGCCTCTTACGTGGCTTATTTAGAAGCACTAAAGGATGTTAAGGAGAAGGGTGCCATGTCAGTGCCATTTCATATTCGCAACGCCCCTACACGTTTGATGAAAGACCTTGGATATGGCAAGGGGTACAAATATCCTCACAGCTTTGGGGGATATGTAGAGCAGAGTTATTTGCCAGATGAACTTCAGGGTAAGGAATACTACAAACCTACGGATAATGGATATGATAAAATAATCAAGGAGAGGTTAGAACTGTATAAAAAAGAGCGCCAAAGGCTAAAATAATGAAATTTCGTCATTTATAGAAAGTATTTTATAAAACCTTTAATTGTTTTGAATTTAAAAAAAACAATTGTATAATATTTAACTAATAGTTTTTGTGATGAGCAGTGAAAGGGGTAGTCTTAATTCTAAAATAAGCGAAAGGAGAAGAGAAAAACATAGTGCTTGCTACTTATAATTAAGTTGTAGTTATATTTGGTCACACCAAAGGAGTAGTATCTATGTTATTTTTCCATAAGGAGGGAGGACTATGTTTAAATTAACCAAATCAACTATAGCTACACTCATTTCATTTTCCTTACTATCTATGTTTGTAGTTAAAATGGCATTTCCCGATACCCTCAGCATCATTAGGGAGGGTATCGTAAGAGACTTGCAGGGCATCACACGAAAACAGGCTGAGATTATAACGGCTTGGGTGGATGCCAGAAAGAAGGATATAAGGGTTACCGCCCATAACTTGCCTGCTTACCGCAATGCAGTAATTCGGGAGGATAAGGAACCAGATTTTTCTAAACCCCTAGAGTATCTTACCTTTCTGAAAAATATATATCATTACAAGGAAGTCTTTATTGTAAATCCTATGGGTGCAGTCATTGTTTCAACTGATAAAAGTAACGTAGGAAAGGATGTTTCCTCAGCGCAGTATTTTCAAGAGGCAGTTAAGGGAAAGACGTTTTTTTCTGACATAATGCCTTCCACAGTACCCGTCGAGAATGAATTTGGCGAGCAGGAGTTGGGACTGCCTACGATGTTCGTATCAACCCAGGTCACTAACGAAAAAATGGATGTCCTGGGGGTTTTGGTCTTTCGACTCGATGTAAATGAACTTATAAAATTAATAATACCCATGAAAGCCACAGAAACAGGGGAGACTTATTTAATCAACAAAGATGGGTATATGTTAACGGCTTCCCGGTTTACCAACAATCTTAAGGAAGAGGGCTTTATAAAAAAGAGAACAACATTAGAGTTGAAGGTGGCAAATCCCAAGACTGGAAATCTGACACAGGCTGTGCAGCAATGTTTGAAAGGGGCGGAGGGGTACAACGATACAGGGTATCTCGATTACAGAGGTACCAGTGTGATTGGTAACTGGATGTGGTTGCCGTATCTTAATTGGGGCCTTATCGCCGAAATTGACATAGATGAGGCATGTAATGAGGTTCGTAAATTTTTTCAGGAAACCACCATTAAGAATTTGCGAGGTTTTATGCATCGGCAAGTCAACGTGCTGAAGATGTGCATGGAAGGACATAAGAATAATGTGGCATCGGTTGCCCGTAAGCCACAGACTGTTCATTTCGCAAAGGGTGTGGCATCGGTGGACGAATTTGTAAATGCCCTGAATTATTTGGAGTTCATCAGGGATGAGTATGGATATAAAGGTATATTTGTATGTGACTCCGCAGGGATTGTAAAGTTATCTACTGAGAAAAACCTGGTGAGTATGGATGTCTCTAAGGAAAACTATTTTACTGAGGCAAAAAAACGCGGGGTCTTTGTCAGCGATGTAATGCCATCAACGACACTGATCTTAAATGAATTTGGAAAGATGGAACGTAATGTGCCCACATTGTTTGTTTCTGCTGTGATTAAGGATGGCGATGATGCTTTTGCGGGTGTTGTGGTTCTTCGAGTTGATACGATGGAGTTGAACAAACTCATGCAAAGTGCTGAGATTGGCGAGAGTGGAGAAACTTATCTTATTAATTCGGACGGGGTTCTTATCACAGAGTCACGATTTGTAATCGAACTTAAAAGGAAAGAAATGATAAAAACCAGGACCGCTTTGGAACTAAAAGGAATTAATCCAAAGTCGGGAAGGTTGACAAAGGGAATAGCCGAATGCTTAAGCGGAACTGAAGGATACGATGTTACAGGTTATCCAGACTATCGTGGTGTGCCAGTAATAGGGACTTGGTGTTGGATTCCGGAATATGAATGGGGTGTACTTGTCGAGATTGATCTTGATGAGGCATTCCGCAAGAGTTCTGCATTCTGGGGCATCAAGCAGTATTTCTAAAGAATCTGATAGGGTTCAATTGTTTGTTTTTTAAGGTAGTGGCGAATGACCAAACTCAGCGGCGGCTATCAGCCGTCCGCTGAGGTGATTTGTTAAGTATTTATTAATTCTAGTTTTTCTTTTGTGGCAGAAGGCAGCCGCACAGGAGCAAAATATTTGTCGGAATATAAATAATCCTCACCAGACTCATCTATAACCCGTAGCTGATGATGTTTCTCTGCCTCTCTATCGGGTAATACTTCATATACCTTTCTAATCTCCAGTGATGCTTCATAACCGCGGTTATCAACGCATATCATATAATGTCTTTTCATAGCTGTCCTTTACAAATATCCCTTAATTTTAATTTCTTTTTTCCCAATACCATGCCCTTCATACCAATGCACTTCGGCACCAAGAATCGTACCATCTTCTAATTCCACATCACAAATTCCCTTTAACTTTTTCCAATTTGTCCTTCAATAAACCTTGTTCAGTCGGTTCAAATTCTTTATTCCATGCCCTGTAGCAATGATTTCAATCTCCCGAATCGGTCCTTTTATCTTGAAATGCATTAATAGAATTTAATTATTTCTTAATTAATTTGTAAATATGCCTAGCATTCATTTTTATCTTTATTCTATAAACGTCAGCATGCTATACCATGCCATATCAGTTGTCAATCAAAAACATATAGAATTGTCAGGAATTACTTGGTCACGGGAATCTTCAAACTACCATGATTTATACCCATGTCGCCTCAAAGAATATATTAGGGGTGAGGAGCAATTAGGATAAATAATTAGAGTTTGGTTCTGAGTCCCATTTTCTCTTCTACTTCGTTAACCACAAACTTGCTGAATGAAAATGCTGAAGTAAACGCCGGAGATACTGCATTCAATACATGCGTGGAGTTTTCTCCATGTTCGACAACGAAATCCATTACCAGTTTCATGGTTTTTTTGTCAAGCAGTTGTGCCCTGATTCCAGGGGTTAAATAGTTAGCGAAATTATTAATATCTATTTTTTTTACAAGATGTTCGGCTTGATGTATAAAATATTTCCTGTAATACTTTTTGATTTCTTCAAAGGTTAAATTTCTGAAATTAAAGGCATTTGTGAAAAAGAGTTTTGTCTCATAGCATAAAACCTCAATAAACTCATTTAGATTAAAATTTGAAAAACCCTGATAGTTTTCCCTCCAGAAAGCAGGGATTGCAGTTGGACCTATCTTTACTTTTCCGCTTACCGTAATGGTAAAATGGACGCCAAGAAACGGATTCATTAAATTGGGCACCGGATATATATGTTTATGAATTAAATTACTGTCTTTATATTCCATGTACAAACCCTTGAATGGAATTAATGTGTATTTTCGTCCAATTCCAAACTGATGGGCAATTTTGTCTGCATAGAGACCCGCCGAATTGATCAACTGTTTGAATTTTATTTTGCGTCTATTTGTGCTTACTGTGGACGTATCATCTCTTTTTATGAATTTCTCGTTGAATAGAATGTTTACCTTCTCCTTCAAATTATCAGCTATATGTTGAACTACTTCCTGTGGATTTACTACGGAAGTTGTTGGGGAGTATAAAGCCTTGCCGTAAGTTCTTGCATTCGGTTCGAGTTCATCGAGTCTTTTTTCGTCAATTAACTCTAAGTCAACTCCGTTTTTATCCCCCCGTCTTTTTAATTCAAAGAGTCCTTCTATTTCCTTTTCGTCCTTTGCAACAACAATCTTTCCGCATCTGTTTATCGTAAGGTTATGTTTTAAACAGTAATCCGTTAAAAGTCTGTTTCCCTCTGTTGTGAATCTTGCCTTTAAACTGTCTGGTGTGTAGTAAAAGCCTGCGTGAAGCACCCCGCTGTTTCTGCCGCTTGCATGGCATGCCACTGTAGCCTCTTTTTCAATTAATGTTATATTTAAATCAGGGTGACTGTTGTTTAATTCTCTGGCAATGGAGAGGCCGATTATGCCGCCGCCAATGATTAGTATATCCGTTTTTATCATATCAAATCCCAAATCTCAAATTCCAATGGCATAATGGTCAGAACAACAGCGACGGGTTCGCCTCGTCGTTATCAATTATCGTTATACGGCTACGACTGTACTGTTTGGTTTTTAATCATCTTGTTGCTCTTATAATATTAAAATCTGTGTAAATCTGCTTAATCTGTGTCCTATTTTTGGTTGTGGCTCTGCCACGCTGTAGTCTAACTTGCATTATTTAAAACGTGATGAATCTTTTGTATAAGCGCATCAAAATTAGATTTATTTGTGCCTAGACATTTGGATACGATTTTTAATTCTGAAGAACTACAAACTCCAAGATTTAGTTCTATTGCCCTTTTAACCTGTCTTTGTTCCCACACGCTTTTATTATTTATTCTATTCCAACCTCCAAACGCCTTGATAACGCTTAAGCCCGCGACATCGGCTGCAATCCTGTCACCCGTAACAATGACAAGATTAGGCGTAGCTACAGTACCTCTTGTCGGGCCGCCCTTTATAAAAATTCTTGTCCCGTCCAGAATATTTAAATGGGGTGTATATGCCACGTTCAGTTCTGCAATGACTTCGTCCCAAAAATTGGGCGCTATAAAGTAAGGACGTTGTTGTGGATGGATAGCGCCAATAAAGTTTTTGAGTGAAATTGTGTAGTTGGCATAATTATGGGTTTTAATAACTGGGACATTGATAACTCGATCAACTGTGTAAATAATCTCTGAAACAATTGCTTTTTTTATAAATTTCCCTTGTGGTATATCTATTTCCACCCAGTCGTAATCCTCGAATGAAACGAATTCTATATTTTCATTATTGATAGCTTCCCAGATGCCGGACTTTATGGCGTTTTTCTTAGTTGGAAGCGCAAAAATAGCGGACATATCGCCCACAAGTATTTTAGAAGCTCCAAATTCGCGCAAAAGTCTAATAAGCGATTTAATCACAAACGGATTTGTATTGGACGGGCTTGGATAGCGATTAACTATATTAGGTTTTATAAGTACAGACTTACCTTTAACGTCCAGCTTTTCCAGCCCACCCAGTAGTCCAATACTCTCCTTTATCATTAAATAAGTATCATCACCATGAACGATAGAAACAAGAGTCTTGTCAGAGTCTTTATAAACGTTCTGAACAGGCTTGGGATGTATTTTACTTGCCCTGGGTTTTAAGAAGTGATGCCTGAAAGCATATCGCCACTGAAGTTTTAGTATGAGGAAAATCGTTACACTAATCACATAAAATAATCGGTATTTTATAATCGGCATGTGTTTGTAGGCGTCATTTTTTGAGATTGACCATGTATAATATTTTATGTACTATAACAAAGTTTCCTAGATAGTTCAATGTTTAGGAATTCCAAAACACCCTCTTTGTCATTCCCATGAAAATGGGAATCCATGGAAAAAAATAAATAAAGGACTGGATTTCCGCTCCCCGATTATTACCTTCGGGGACAAGCTTCGCGGGAATGACAAAAAAAGGCAAAGTCGTTTTGTTTTGCATCGCAAAACAAACCCTAATTAAATATATGAGAATTCAAAGAAGTTAGGGGTTAAGAATAATTTAGTCGGGAAACATATATGATTCTTGTATTATCAGGCACAGAGGAAGGCAAAGAAATCGTACGGAGGCTTCATAAAGAGGGATTCAGCCTCTTGACAACAGTTGCTACGGAATACGGCAAAAAGATGTTTGAGCAAATGGGACTGGAGGCAATTTGTTTGCAGGGACGTCTGGATACAGATGGATTCTCTAGGTTAATAGCTGAGAAGGGGATAGATACCGTAGTGGATGCCACGCATCCTTATGCCGTAGAGGTGTCTCAAAATGCAATGGACGCCTGCAAAAAAACAAATGTCAGGTATCTGCGTTTTGAGAGGAAGGAAATACCAATTCCCAAACACCCCTTAATCCACAATGTCAAAACAATGGCAGAGGCTGTAAATAAAGCAAAATTGCTTGGTAAGAAAATATTCTTAACAACAGGTATCTCTAGTGTCGCTAGATTTATTGTCTTAAAGGACGAAAAGGAATTATACGTGCGCATCCTGCCCATCCCTGAGCATATTGCCTTGTGTTTGGATGTGGGGATTCCTCCTGCAAACATTATCGCCATGCACGGTCCGTTTTCAGAGGATTTGAACCGTGCTATGTTCAGACAGTATAAAATTAATACGGTTGTAACCAAAGACAGCGGCGAAGTTGGAGGAATACTTGAAAAGCTTAATGCGGCGCTGAGTGGAGGAATTGACACGATAGTTATTGAAAGGCCAAGAATAGAGTTTCCTAAGGTATTATCGTCTATTGATGAAGTGGTGAGGGCGGTCAAGTGCAGTTATTAATGATTGTGGATGAGCGCAGTTAGCAGTAGGCAGTAGGGATGCCAATTGTTTACTGTCAATTTAAGTGATGAGATGAATAGTTACTAAATAATAATAAATGGATACATAGCGGTTCGTAAAGGGAGTTCTGGATGGAACATATTGTTATAAATGGTGAAAACCTTACACTTAATCAGCTAATACAAGGCGTAAGATATGGAAGCCGGGTAATATTAAGCGGGGACGCCGAAATATGCGTAAACAGGACACGCCAGACTGTAGAGAAGGCTTTACGAAGTAAGCAAGTCATTTATGGCTTGACTACCGGCTTTGGCGCCTTAAGCGATGTGGTTATTTCAAAGAGCCAGGCGAAACAACTGCAAAGAAATATATTAATGAGCCATGCCGCAGGAGTTGGAAATTATCTGGATGAGGAGGTTGTCAGGGCTGTATTACTTCTCAAGATTAACAATCTGGCAAAGGGCTATGCCGGTATTAAACTGGAGACATTGAAAACACTCGTTGATATGTTTAACAAGGGTGTATATCCACTGATGCCTGAAAAAGGTTCTGTAGGAGCAAGCGGTGATCTGGCTCCACTTGCACACATGGCATTGGTTTTGATTGGGCAGGGAGAGGCTGTTTTTAATGGTAGGATTATGAGTGGGAAAACCGCTATGGAGGAGGCTGGAATTAATTTGGTTGATCTTGACGCCGGCGAGGGATTGGCGCTCATAAATGGAACGCAGGTTATGACTGCAATTGGCGTCCTTGCGGTCTATGACGCATTAAATCTGCTTAAGACAGCCGATATTGCAGCCGGAATGAGTTTGGAGGTCTTATTGGCTTCAAATATTGAGCTTGATAAAAAAATTCATGATGTAAGACCTCATCCGGGTCAGATTATAAGCGCCGATAATCTCAGGCGTATTACCCAGAATAGTGAGATTGTATCTTCCCATAAAGATTGCTCTCGTGTACAGGACGCATATTCAATTCGATGTTCTCCGCAAGTACACGGCGCTTCTATTGACGCCCTTCATTACGCAAAAAGGGTGATAGAGATTGAGATGAATGCGGCAACCGATAACCCTTTGATTTTCTCAGAGACAGACCAGATTGTATCCGGTGGAAATTTTCACGGCCAGCCGGTAGCGCTGGCGTTGGATTTTCTTGCCATTGCCTTGTCAGAGATTGCCAATATTTCAGAGAGACGCATTGAGCGGCTTGTGAATCCACAATTGAGCGGGTTGCCTGCTTTTTTAATAAAGGATGCAGGACTTAATTCTGGATTTATGATTGCGCAGTATACCGCAGCGGCGTTAGTTTCTGAGAATAAAGTGCTCTCCCATCCTGCAAGCGTTGATTCTATCCCTACGTCAGCTAATAAAGAAGACCACGTAAGTATGGGTACAATTGCTGCAAGGAAATGCCGCGAAGTGTTAAAGAACGCCGAACACGTAATTTCTATAGAATTACTCTGCGCAGCACAGGCAATGGATTTGTTCACAAATCTCAAGGCAGGTGCGGGCACTTTAGAAGCATACCGTATGATAAGAAGGCATATTTCACATTTAGAAGAAGACCGCATTCTTTCTGACGATATAAAGACAATGTATAAACTGGCGCACGAAGGCAAAATTCTAAAATCGGTGGAAGACAAGATTGGAACGCTTAATTAAAAAAGCGAAAAAGCTATAAAGGGACGCAGATGGACGCTGATTTACAAGATTACAAACATTCCGAACTAACAGAAAAATTAATAAAGGCATTTTATAAGGTCTATAATACACTTGGATACGGTTTCTTGGAAAAAGTGTATGAGAAGGCACTGTTATTGGAACTTAAAAATTTGGATCTTCAGGTGTTGTCACAGGTACCAATAAAGGTTTTATATAATGGTATTATTATCGGTGAATACTTTGCCGATGTTTTGGTGGAAGGTAAGGTTATTCTAGAAATTAAAGCGGCTAACACCTTAGTAGATGAACATGAAGCGCAGTTATTAAATTATCTTAGAGCAACAAATATAGAAGTAGGTTTATTGTTTAATTTTGGTCCCAAACCCGAAATTAGACGAAAGGCGTTTGATAATGATAGAAAGAAATCATTTTAATCTGCGAAAATCAGCGTCCTAATTAATTAAATTTTGGGAGAGATGATGAAGATTATTTCTTTTGGTGATGTTCATGAAGACACAAGTAATCTTATAAAGATAAAATCTGTTCTGGAAACGGCTGATTTGATTGTAATTTCGGGCGATTTAACTAATTGTCATGGAAAAGTCGAGGCTAAAAAAGTGCTGGATGCTATAAGAGAATATAACAAAAATCTGCTTGCACAATATGGCAATATGGATAAAGCAGAGGTGGATACGTATTTAACCGATGAGGGTATAAACCTGCATGGGAAAGGATATATATTTGGTGACGTCGGCATATTCGGCTGCGGCGGGTCAAGTCCAACGCCTTTTAATACACCGTCAGAAATTAGTGAAACGGACATTGAAAAGTATTTAACAGATGGATACAACAAAGTAAAAAATGCCAAATGGAAGATTATGGTTTGTCATACTCCGCCAAAGGATACAACAACAGACATCGTCCGGAACGGTATGCACGTGGGAAGCAGCACGGTCAGGAAGTTTATTGAAAAGCGCAAACCTCACGTCTGTATATCAGGTCATATTCATGAATCAAGGGGTAAAGATAAAATAGGCGATACAGTTGTGTTAAA
>JAHFOX010000047.1 GCA_023261445.1 Planctomycetota bacterium | reverse complement strand
AAAGAGATCAATCTGGTTGGTGTTGGCATAATTTCTTTATTGATGCTGATAGTATTTTCAGACGATATGAACAGCATCCTATTAAATTTATCAGAGAGATTGCCCTCAAAAAAGCAGAAAAGTGGATGCTGGACCACGTTGAAAAATCCAGAGGTCTCGGAGCTATATGGCCAGGAATCGTTAATTCCATTTTTGCAATGAAATGCCTTGGCTACCCAGATAATCACCCTGCCTTGTTAAGCCAGCTAAAAGAGGTAGAGAACCATATTGTTTATGAAGGGGACAAACTTTATATGCAACCATGTGTATCGCCGGTTTGGGACACTGCATGGACGGTTATTGCACTTCACGAATCGGGAGTACCAAGCACACATCCATCGTTACAAAAGGCAGGGCAATGGTTGGTGAGCAAAGAAGTGAGAAATTTTGGGGACTGGGCTTTGAAATGCAATATTGAAGAGCCGAGTGGTTGGTATTTTCAATATGCAAATGAATTTTATCCTGATACGGACGATAGCGCCGCTGTGCTTATGGCGTTGCAGCGGGTTTCGTTGCCAGAGAACACACAAAAGGAAAAGACATTTTTACGCGGTTTAAGATGGATTCAAGCCATGCAATGCGATGACGGCGGATGGGGTGCATTTGATCGTAATAATAATAAGGCTATTCTCAATTACATACCTTTTGCAGATTTTAATGCATTATTAGACCCAAGCACAAGTGATGTCACAGGCAGATGTTTAGAATTTTTAGGCCGCATTGGATTTACTAAGACCTACGCTAATATTCGATTGGCTATAGAATTTCTAAAAAAAGACCAAGAAAAAGACGGTTCATGGTTCGGGCGTTGGGGCGCAAACTATATTTATGGCACTTGGTCAGTGCTTTCAGCCCTTTTGGTTATTGGAGAGGATATGAACGAACCGTATGTCAAAAAGGCTGTTGAGTGGTTGAAAAATGTCCAAAATTCCGATGGGGGGTGGGGTGAAACTATAAAGTCGTACGATGACCCGTCTCTTAAGGCAATTGGTAAAAGCACACATTCACAGACGGCATGGGCGATACTTGGATTATTACATGCAGGTGAAGTAAAATCAGATGCTGTAGAAAGGGGTATAAAATTTTTGTTAAACGGACAGAAAGAAGATGGAAGCTGGGATGAAACTGAATTTACGGCAACGGGATTCCCAAAGGTTTTCTATCTTAAATACCACATGTATCGGAACTATTTTCCATTGCTTGCACTTGGCAGATATCGCAATCTTATACAGAAGTCCTAACGTAATGAAGCCTCAGTTAAGGTTGATCTGGCACGTGAAGGTTGGGAAATGGGTTGAAGTACGAGGTATGAGGTAAACAATCTATGCAACTATTACCTTATACATCATACCTCGTACTTCTGAAAACTGAACTTTGATACTATTTCTAGCTAAAGCTCCACTTAGCCATCTCTATTATGTCAGACAATCGTTTCCCACTTCCTAAAACTACTGTTGGTTCAAAACCGCAGTGCATCATGCAATTACTACAGCGGGGATCGTTTCCTTCCTGATACTTATCCCAGTCGGTATTTTCCATGTATTCATCGAAGGTTTTATAATGGGTGTCAGTAATGAGGTAACACGGGCTTTTCCAACCTAAATAGTTTCTGGTTGGATTTCCCCAGGGGGTACACTTTAAGTGCCTTTCTCCCTTCAGAAATTTTAAATAGAGGGGGGAGTTTAAAATTTTATATCTCTTTGATATACCGTAAATAAATCCAAATCTTTCCTGTATCTCTTTACGACAAAGAAATATCTCATTTTCGTTATGCTCAAAGCCAAAACCAGGAGAGACTAACATACCATCTATACCCAGCCCTTCTAAAAATGAGAATAGTTCTCTGATTTCATTTTCACTGGTATTTTTATATATAGTAGTGTTTGTACAGACTTTAAACCCAGCCTGTTTTGCCTCTCGAATAGCATTGATTGCACGTTCAAAAACCCCTTTACCGGCAATAGCATCATGTGTTTCGGCAAGTCCATCAATATGAACGTTAATGTTAAAATATTTGCTGGGTTTTAGTTTTTTTATTGCACTAGATAACAGGACACCATTGGTGCATAAATAGATATGACGCTTCTTATCGAGTATACCGTTGATAATCTTGTCAATTTCCGGATGCATCAGAGGTTCGCCGCCTGTAACAGAAACGACAGGCGTGGGACATTCTTTTACCGCCTGAATACATTCTTCAGTGGTCAACATTTCTCGCATGGTTTCGCTATATTCTCGTATTCTGCCGCAGCCCGCACATGCAAGGTTGCATAAATGGGTGACCTCCAGCATTAGTACCAGAGGAAATCTTTCTCTTGATAAAAACCTGTTCTTGAGCAAATATTTTGTTAAAGAAGAACCCAGCGATAGCGAAACTCTCATGATGTTCGGACTCCAATTCTGTATTTAAATGCAAGAACAATATCAATTTAATCAAAATAAATTACAGTCAAAAATGCTATATTAATTATACAGCACAGTCAAGTATTATTTGAAGTAATATATGGTTTAATAATGGTGATATAGAGATGAACACATAACCTTGAAACTAATTAGGGAATTCAATATGAATATTTATAAAATGAAAGAACAAGAGACTTGAATATGTATTGTTTTATGATAAACTTTAGCATCATTTATTACTGCAACATTTTTTCCATGCAATACACAATAAGCGTCAAAAATATTAGGAGAAAGAAATGAGGGAAATTAGTTATTTATTGGTTATGTTTGTTTTTTGTGCCATGGTGTCTTTCGGATGCAATCCCGAAAAGACTGCTTTGTCTGAAAAAGGCGGTATCTGGGCAGTATATGACAGGGAATGTAGAAAATGCCACAAGGTCAATGGAAAGGGCTGTTTTATAGGTCGAATAATCTTCAAAATTCCTAATTTTACTAATACCAAATGGCAGGATAACGTCTCTGATTCAAGGTTAATTATCGCCGTTGCTAATGGCAAAAGAAAGATGCCCGGATTTAAAGGCAAGCTGACAGACGAAGAGATTGTTGACCTTGTTAAGACTTGCGTCAGGAGTTACTATCCGCCTGCAAAACCATAAGGATTAATATTGATTTTGCTGTACTTTAAGATAAAATTTGTACATTGTGATTGAAGTTAAAATAGGACGCAGATTTTCGCAGGTAATCTGCATCTATCCGTGTCTAAATGAAATTTCTATGAATCAAACAATTGGGAGAATTTATGTTCAGGGAAATGTGCAAATCCAAGATACATGCCGCAACTGTAACTGAAACCGACCTGAAATACAACGGCAGTATTACCATAGATAAAACCCTTCTTGAAGCAGTGGGCATCTTGCATTACGAACGGGTGCAGGTTCTCAATATTAACAATGGAACGCGTGTTGAAACTTATGTCATCGAAGGAAAGCGCAATTCTGGCGTCATCTGTTTGAACGGAGCTGCCGCACGGTGGGCACAACCGGGAGACAGGGTTATTATCATTTCTTATTGTCTTGTTGAAGATAAAGACGCAAGGAACTGGAAACCCAAGATTGTTCTGGTAGATGAGAAGAATAAACTCATCAAAAAACTCCGCTCATGAGAAGAGTCTTATTTGAAATCCCCTTACCTTTTCTGCAAAAATGCATACCTATTTACTCCTATGGTTTCATGTTGATGGTCGCCTTTTTGGTAGCCGTTACTATCGCACGATGGAGGGCAAAGAAAGAAGACGTCAACCCCAATAAAATTACAGACCTCAGTATTTACGTAGTCTTCGCTGGAATTCTTGGGGCAAGGATTTTCTTCATTATCCAGTTCTTTGATGATTATAGAGATAATCTTTTAAGTATCTTTAAAATTTACGAAGGTGGTTTAGTTTACTACGGGGGGCTGTTTGCAGGTATCGTTACATTGTTTGTTTACGTGAAAAAGCATCGCCTGCCATTTCTAAAATTACTTGACATCGTTACACCTTCCATCGCACTAGGACTTGGTTTCGGCCGTATCGGATGTTTCTTGAACGGATGTTGTTTTGGAAAACTTGCGCCACACGTCCCATGGGCTGTTCAATTTCCAAGAACGCTGGATAAAACAGGACTAATTGATGGCAGTCCGGCATTTCTTCATCAATATGAGCTCGGATTAGTTCAACTTTCCGATATGCACGCATTACCTGTGCATCCTACCCAATTGTATTCATTTCTTTCAGATATTGCGCTTTTCTTTATCCTCAGCATCTTTTTCAAATATAAAAAAAGGAATGGAGAGGTGTTGTTGCTATTCGGAATAATTTATCCTGTCATAAGATTTTGTATGGAACTTTTAAGGGGTGATAATCCTTTATTTTTCAATCTTTTTACCATAGCACAAATTATAAGTATTGCTATGTTTGTTGTGTCAACAGTCCTTTTTACCATCTTCAGGCTCAAGGCGGCAAAGGTTATTCCTGCTGCCCGAAATTACAAAGGAAACAAAATATAAGTTTATAAGGTTCTCCCTGCTGTTTCTTTTATCTGCAAGCCGTTATCCAGCATACGTAATTTATTAACAAGTTTATCTTCCATAAGCAGCCGGAATGTTGCCCGCTGTTCATCAAATTTGCTGCTTAAAATACGTGCATGTTCATGAAGATACGCAATTAACTTCCCATTAGCTGAACTGCAGGAAAGTTCTATATTAACAAAATTCCTCTCTATTGTTTCTACAATCTTGCGTTCCATGTCTTGTATTCCCCGTTTTGTCTTCGCAGAAATCATAGTACAATCCTTGTAATAACTCCTAAGCAAAGGGATAATTGACTCATCTTTCACGGCATCTATTTTATTAAATACCATAATAGTAGGCGTTTTGTCGCACCCCAGTTCCCTTAACACTGTATTTACTGACTCTATTTGTTTGTGAACTATCGGGGAACTAATATCAACGACATGAAGGAGAAGGTCTGCATGTCGAGACTCTTCAAGGGTTGCTTTAAATGAAGAAATCAGGTGGTGGGGTAATTTCTTTATAAAACCAACTGTATCGCTTACTAAAATCTTTTGGCCGTTTCCTAATTTACAAACGCTTGTTTTTGTGTCAAGCGTTGCAAAAAGTTTGTCTTCCACAAAGGTATCAATCTCCGTTAAAGCGTTCATTAAAGTAGATTTTCCGGCATTAGTATATCCTACAATTGACACCGTGAAGAATTCTTTTCGCGAGGCAACCAGGCGTTCCTGCCTCTTCTCAATTTCGTGTAGCTTCCCTCTTAGATATTGAATCTTTCTTGCTACAATACGCTTATCCACTTCTAATTGTTTTTCACCAGGACCTCTGGTTCCAATGCCACCCTCAATCCTGGAAAGATGTGTCCACATGCGCTTTAGCCTGGGCTTTGTATACTCCAACTGTGCCAGTTCTACCTGAAGTTTCGCCTGAAATGTCTTTGCGCGGGTAGCAAATATATCAAGAATCAATTCGCTTCTGTCTATTACTTTTTTATTAATAACCTTTTCTAAATTTTTAACTTGTGCCGGAGACAGGTCATCATCGCAGATAAGCACATCAACATCCTGTTCTTTTGAAATTTCAGCCAGTTCGAAAGCCTTTCCCTTCCCAATATAGTACACAGGGTCAATATTACCCCTTTTTTGAGCTGCCGAATGAACAATATTTGCGCCTGCTGTTTCTGCCAATCGTCTAAGTTCTTCCAACGGTCCTTCACTATCTACATAATCATCAGGAAGCACAACCCTGAAAAGGATGGCACGTTCAGCTCTTACCGTAAACGCAGTATCTTTTAATTTCACCTAGAACTCTATATTATAAACTGGATAAAATAATCCTCGCATCTACTGCCTTTATACCTTTAGTATAAATGAGGATAGGATTCAGGTCTATTTCCTTAATCTCTTCTATGGAAACCATAATGTTTGATACTTGTATAATAGTTTGCACTAATGCGGGAATATCCAGCGCTTCTGTATTTCTAAAGCCCTTCAAAATTTTAGATCCTTTTACTTCGTTAATCATGTCTGATGCTTCATATTCTTCGACTGGAGCAATACGAAATGATACGTCTTTATAAATTTCAACAAAAATACCGCCGGCACCAAACATCACGGCTGGGCCAAACTGAGGGTCTCTGAGTCCGCCAACAATAACTTCAGTGGAAGGCGTTGCCATTTCCTCAACAAGCATTCCGATGATCATTGCATCTGGCTTTCTATCTTTTACGCTTCTTATAATCTCCTCGTATGCAGTTCTAACACCTTCGTCATCCTTTATTCCCACCTTTACACCGCCTATATCGGTCTTATGACTGATATCCGTCGAGACGATCTTTAAAACAACTGGGTATCCAATAGACGTAGCCGCTTGAATTGCTTCTGAAGCAGAGGATGCAACCATACGCCTGGTTGTTGTTATGCCAAAAGCGCCGATTAATTCTTTGGCATCAGGTTCAAGCAGTGTGTATTGTTTCTGTTCCACGGCTTTTTGTATAATTCTTTTAGCAGCCTTTAAATTATAAGTCGCAATCTTATTCATTCATTTTCCATTAAATACAAAAAATATATCGAATTTTTCTTTAATAAACCCACAGTCTTTATTATAACAAGAATATAAAATGTTTAAAGAATATATATCAAATACAATTGGACAGCTTCATTGGGTTATACATACCCAAAAATCCTTTCTCATTCCATACCTTGAGCAAATCAAAGACACCCAAAATAATACCTTGATAACCATCATCAGAAAAGACCAATACAAGGTAATCGGCGAATTTGAAGCAGCACATTCAAATAATTCAGAAACTTACATTGTCAAAGTATACAAATACCCCCATTTATTTCAAAAGATAAAATCTTTCTTTAAACACACAAAGGCGTTTAACGAGTTTAAAACAACCTACATTGCCAATATGAAGGGCATTCCTGTTGAGGCGCCTGTTGCTTATGGAGAGCAGAAACGCATTTTCCCACAAAAATCTTATTTAATTATAAGAAAGATCAAAAATTCCAATACCTTAAAAGAGTACTTTAAAAACACCGCTTCGCTCGAAGAGAGAAGGGATATTTTGAAAAAATTTGGTAAACTTTCAAAAGACATTCACAACGCAGGTGTAAAACAGGACGATTTTTCATTAGATAATTTTCTGGTGTATAACGATGAAATTTCTGGTGGGAAGGTGACCTTGATTGATTTTGAACGAGTTTCAATCCAAACAAAATTTTTAGGGGAAAAACATCGTGTTTGGTACCTAGCCAAGCTAAATCGGGCAAAAGGGTATTTTACAAACACAGAGCGGCTTAGATTTCTCATGTCCTATGCGGATAGCGATTTTGATTACTGTAAAAGATTAGCAAGCCAAATCGAAGCGACGACAATTTACCTACAAAAAAAGGATGCCAAAAAATTCTGGAAACAATGTATCAATGAGAACAGAAAATTCGGTATATTTAGAAATAACGAATTTTATGGCTATTACAGGAAAAATTATGCCATAGAAACATTGACAACATTGTTAAACACTATCAGAGAAACCACTCAGGATGTTATTTATATAAACCGATTCCAGATATTGCATTTCAAAGAAAATTCCATTGATGGGCAAAACTACAACAAAAATATTACACGAGCATGGATGCATGCTAACGCCTTATTTGCGCTAAGAATTAACGTGCCAGTCCCGGTGGGATTCTTTGGGAATATTTCTTCAAAAATATCTAAGGAATGGTTTTTAATCTCGGAAATACCCGAAAACTGTATTTCTCTTGATAAGTATATTGGTTCATGCCCGGACAAAAACCCGATGAAGTTCGCTCTTTCAAGGCTTGCGGAACAGGTTTCACCCTTTGGAATATTTAGCAGAGGTTTTAACCCAAAGGACGTTCTTGTTCAGACCAACGAAGGTCAAAGACTCAAGTGTTATCTGGGGAATTACAATTCTTTTTGTATAAACCGTCTTTCGTCGCAAAAGAACAAAAGAGTCAACGTCAATATCATTAAACAACTTTTTCAGATTTAACAAAAACTTAAAAGTCTTGTTAAACAGGGCATTTTAAACTATAAATTATAAGAACCCAAAAACTAGCGTGTTACACAACAAATAAAGAAAAAGAATGAAGAAAAGAAGCAGTGGCGTTTTGTTACATATCACTTCGTTGCCGTCGTCATACGGAATCGGCGACCTTGGCGCATGGGCTTATAGACTCGCAGATTTTCTTACCGAGACCAGACAAGGCTTCTGGCAGATACTGCCATTAAATCCCACAGACCCGGCACTTGGTAATTCCCCATACTACAGTCCGTCTGCCTTTGCAAATAATACTATGTTTATCAGTCCTGCGTTTCTTATAAAGAATGGACTGCTTGAGAAAACTGACATCGAACACCTTCCACCTTTTCAGAATGAGCGTGTCAATTATTATGAAGCTGCCGCATATAAAAAAAAGCTCTTCCACAAGGCATACGAACGCTTCAAAATAAATAATAACAAGTCCGAGTATGAGAAATTCTGCTCGGGAAATTCATATTGGCTTGAAGATTTTACACTTTTCGTTGTTCTGAAAAAGCACTTTCATGGAAAAGTCTGGAGCGAATGGATACCTGAAATACGGGATAGAAAGCAAGAAACTCTCCAAATGCTCAAAAAACAGCATCAGGAAAAAATCGAGCTGGAAAAATTCCTTCAATATCTTTTCTCACAGCAATGGTCTTCTCTCAAAAACTATTGTAATAGGCGAGATATTCAGATTATAGGAGATATGCCCATTTATGTGTGTTATGATAGCGCCGACGTATGGGCGAATCCTGACTTGTTCAAACTCAACGAAAACAAGCATCCCGCCTTTGTCGCTGGCGTGCCACCCGATTACTTCAGCAAAACAGGGCAACTATGGGGCAACCCTGTTTATCAATGGAAACGACTGAAAGAAACGGGATATAATTGGTGGATTCAAAGAATTAAGCACAATCTGAATTTATATGATATGGTACGGGTAGACCACTTTCGCGGTTTTGTTGGATACTGGGAAATCCCTTCTGGAGAGAAAACCGCCATCAATGGACGCTGGGTGGAAGCGCCGGCGGGGGATTTTTTTACAACACTCCAAAAACGTTTCAGCCATCTTCCCTTCATTGCAGAAGACCTTGGTATTATTACCGATGATGTAAGGGAGATCATGCGCCGTTTTGAATTTCCGGGCATGAAAGTGCTCCAGTTTGCCTTTGGCGGAGATGTTTCTGCGAATCCCTATGCGCCGCACAACCACATAAAAAACTGTGTGGTATATACCGGTACGCACGACAATAATACCACGAAAGACTGGTTTGAAAGGGATGCCGCAAAGGAAGAAAGAGAGAATCTGTTTCGTTATTTAGGACGGGAAGTTTCATCAGAAAATATAGCATGGGAATTTATCAGGCTTGCAATGATGTCCGTTGCAGACATGGTAATAATCCCCATGCAGGATATTCTGGAACTGGGCGAAGAAGCCCGCATGAACAAACCCGCAACCACAGAAGGCAACTGGCAATGGAGGCTTTTGCCTGAACAACTAACACCTGCACTGGCACAGAAGTTAAGGGAAGTAACGGAGATTTATGGAAGAATATAAGTTTTTAGCTTAACGCCGTATTTCTTCAATCATCTTTGGAATTTTTTGTTTTAAGACTGGTAAATCATTTTTACACTGAAATATTCGTGTATAAGAACGTCTTAAAACCAGCAACCTTTTCAGTAATTAATTGTGTATATTTTTCTATTGCTTATATAATTTCAAGGATGTCGTTTAGATAATTATAAATCAAGCGTTCGGACAGTAGTGAACTATTAAATAAACATTTGACAATATACAGCCTATTTGATATATTCCCTTCCGATTCTAAAAGTGCTGGATTAACCAGTACTATTATATATAGTTTAGTTTTAATGGGAGACTTGCTAATGATAAAGAATCTAGTATCGCCATTCAAAGCGCAGGTGTTAATGGCAGTATTAGTTTCTGGATGTATATACGGATGTTCTAAGGTTGATATGCCAGACGAAGTTATAACTGCATATCAGAAGGCAATTCAAATCAATCCGGGTTTGGCGGAAGCACACTATAATCTCGGAGTGGCTTACCGTAATCGTGCAATGATAGATGAGGCTATTACAGAATTAAAAAAAGCAACGGAGCTTAATTCAAATTATAAGGATGCATTTTTTCAACTGGGTTTAATTTATGAGAAAAAGGAACTTTGGGATGATGCTGAAACTGCGCTGAGAACTGTTGTAAATACAGACCCGGGTAATGAATCGCCTCATATCAAACTGGGTGATATATATATTGCAAAAGGGATATTTAGCAATGCCGTTTTTGAGTATAAAAAGGCAGCCGAAATTAATCCTAAAGATGCTATAATTCAATATAATTTAGGAATAGCTTATAACGGTAAGAACGACAAAGATGAGGCAATTAGTGCATTTAAGAAAGCCATTGAGATAAATCCCAGTTATACAGATGCTCATTTTGGTTTGGGTCAAGTATGCTTGGATAAAAAAATGCTTGATGAGGCATTGACTGAATTCAAGAAGGTAACCGACCTTAATCCACGCCATGCCGCAGGATATTATCATCTTGGTTTAACTTATTATGCTAAAGGTGATGCCGCTAATGCCATGGATGCTTATAGGAAATCAATAGCAATAGATCCTATGAACCCTAAGGTGCATTATAACCTTGGTGTAGTCTGTTCAGATGAGAGATTATTTGACGATGCCATTGATGAATTTAGTGCGGTTGTGAAGCTGGATACAGATAATGCCGAAGCACATTACAAGCTCGGTAAGGCTTACTCCGACAAACAAGTGCTCGCAAGGGCAATTAACACAGTTCAAAAGGCCGCCGCCGCTCATTATAATATAAAGAATCCCTTTTCGGATAAAAGGGCGCTTGATGATGCTATTACTTCATTACAAAAAGCAATCGAAGTAAACCCATATAATCCAAGTATATACTTTGAACTCGGCAGCGCATATTCTCAAAGCAGAATTCTTGACGAAGCTGCCACTGCGCTTGAGGAAACAATCAGAATTGATCCAAATTTTGCAAAGGCGCATTATGGTCTTGGTATTATTTATGAGCGAAAGGGGATGAAAGAAGAAGCGCAAAGAGAGTTTTTGGCATATCAGAAATTAACAAGCGGGTGTAAAAAGTAGTTTTTTCACAATATTTTTACCGAATGTCTTAAATTTTTGTTCAGTGGAAATATTAGGAGTGATCGTATTAAAAAAGAGGGTTTAAACCCTCTTTTTTATTTTATGCGGATATAAAGTTATTTCCACGAACTCTGTGGTCTTTTACATCAATAACATATGCGAGACAAGCTATATGCATATCTGAAGTCTCAAAAAACAGGTGTCACCAGCAATGAACTTGTTGAGCAGGTATTAAAGATTAAAGGCTCTCCGCCTGTTATAAGTGAAAAACTGATATGCACAGCCATTGAAGGAGACCGCAGGTTTGCTTTAGATGAACATCGCCTTTGGAGAATTGTCGAAAAAGGCGGTATCCCCCTTTCAGAAGCAGAGTTTGCATTAATAAGCCTTTTAACAATAGAGCGAATTGACAAACTCAGAGTAATTGTTGAAATCAGTGCGCAAAAATTAAAAGGCGGCAAAATAACAGAGCGGTTTCACACCGTCATTAATCATAGTTCGTCTGTAATACCATCCCTTCAACTACCAGCAGACATAGCGCAAGAAATCAAGGAATGCGGAGTTCCCATAGAAAGAGCAGTGCGTTCCCTGCTTAATTTCATTGGAGACGCTGTTTTAGTCGGTTACGATATCCACTCCTTAATAAATCAACTGAATTTAATCTTGCAAAAATCGAATGAAGATATTGAAAATTCACTATTGTGTTTGAAACATTTAACAAAGAGACTCATTCCAGACCTTTATCAAAAATCACTGAATGAAGCAGCATCCTTTTTAAAACTTCCTATAATAGATGTTCAGCGCACAGAAAATGAGATTTGCACAATCGCCGAAATCTTTTCCAGGTACGTAGAATTATTAAAAAAGGAGGGATTCGGCACGGTAGAAGAGATTTTGGAATTTCAATATCCCAATATCGAATACGTTGATTTTCGTAAATACGCATTTGATAAAAATTTTCTATGGGCAATTCCACAGAAACCAGGTGTTTACAAAATAAAGAATAAGGGTGGGGAAGTGATTTATGTTGGGAAGGCGAAGAATCTGAAGTCTAGAGTAAGCTCATATTTCTGTAATACCGCAGATAGAGTGGAAAAGGTTGCTGATATACTGAATAACGTTTATACAATTGAGTACGAAGAAACAGGCTCTGAGCTTGCAGCGCTAATGAAGGAATTCAGATTGATTAAACAATATCAACCAAAATTGAATCAGCAACTTGAGGTGCACGAAAGGGCAGTAAGGTACGGGAACTTGAAAAATTTCGTATTGATATTACCGTCTTCTGCAGAAATGAGTTTAGATCTGTTTTTCCTAAGAGAAGGATTACCGCTGCAACAATATGAGATTTTAAAGGAAGCAGTAAACTTTTCCGAAGTAGAAAGAATCTTAGATAGTATGTATTTTAATACAGTGGGGATGAACTGCTGTTTGCCCACGCAGGCAAAAGATAATGAGAATTTCAACAATTTCCCCAAGAATCCCTATGAATCCCCATTTTCTAAAGGGGAACTAATGGAGCTTACCGATGTTGAAATAGGAGAAATAGACATCGCTTTGAGTTGGGTAGATACAAATAAAGATTACATAAACTACATCAATGTGGATACTGTTGGTAATAAAGACAGGTGTTTAAAACTTTTGAAGGATTACATCCATGACGAGGAAACCCTTCAAAAGAAGCATTTTCGCGTGAAATAGCATTTGAAAATCACCTTAACTCAAACACTACAGCAGTCGGAACGCCTGCCTTAACTTCAACCTGCCGATCCTCTGCCTTGAGCCGTTCACTCCATAGCTTTACCGTATATTTTCCCTCTGGGACATTTGCAATGGAGAAACTTCCATCATCTTTTACCATTGCAAAATACGGATTCTGTAAGACCAGGACGTAAGCCAGCATGTCAACATGCACATTGCAACGAATGGATGCAGCGCCTAATTTATTAAATGTGAATGGTCTTGTTTCGCCTTTAAGCCACGTCCCCAAATTCATATTATCTGCCACTGCGTCTGGAGAATAGACGTTATGCTGTACCAGATCACTGTTAAGAAAATCAACGGTGGTTCCTTTTAATAAGATAAGTAAATGAGGGATAAATGCCATATTTTTCTGGTCTATTACAGCATGCTCCGTTGGGGGTTCAAAACCGTTGGGAACATTTTCAATATAGGCAACGGCATCCTTAAGATACTTGGCTTTTTTAGCCTTCACGGTGCCCTGAATTGCGCCAGAGACATTTTCTCCTGCAAACACATGATTTATATGGGAGAATTTTATAAAGAATGCGGTTAAAAATAAAAAATAAACCAACATATTTTTAGTAAGCATTGATGTGAATCATCCTTTCTTAAAATATAGTATCAAGTCTAATTGATTGCTATTTTGCTCTTTACTGGATCTCCCATCAGATAATATGGAATACTATGAATGTTAAATAATTTAGGTTTAAGTGAGTTACATAAATAGTAAAAAGCCTGTGATAATAGTAGCTGATTGTTTTAGTTTTAACGTGGGTATTTGTGATGCTTTTAGACTGTAAACAAATTTTTTGATCTCTATTAATTTTGTTGCTGTATGGTCGATATTGTCTAACCTTGCAAAAGGTTTTCTAACCTATCGGTATATACTACCGGTGAACAAAGTTTTCCATCTAAATAACTATCGTCTTTAAACTCACCAACAACCCAGACATACCTTTGTTTTTTACCAATCTTAATCCTCATAGGAACAATATGGGCACCTGTTGTATAAATTCTTGTTCCGGTTTCAGTAAAGAATGTATTATCAAGCTTTTGCTCAATTCTAAGGGACATAAACCTTCTTCCTTTCAAAAGGTTGTTTTTTCTAGTTAAAAAGTAAAATTCTATTCTTCCTCTGGAGCATGGTATAGGCATTCCCAATTACTCCGGTTTTGCCATATTTCTATTACCGAATCATACCAAGTTTTATCATTAGGATTTTTTATTAAATGCTCAACAAGTTTATCCAATGCTTTAGGAAATTTTAACTGAAGTTTAGGAAGAAATTTTAAACCAGATCGGCGTGTTAATTTTCTGGTTGATTTCATCCAATCCTGAATATTTTCTAAAAATTCATCATTTGTTGAGAATGAAAGTTGACGTTTAACAAAAGGTAATCCTTTTGTCATTACCACATAATTATGGGGCAAAAGAACAAAGTATATCCAATAGTCCCTTTCAAAAAATAATTTGTCAATAGCTATGAGGCTGCTAATAGCAATCCAATGGAAAGATTTCTCCATTGATTTTACTTCTATTTTTCGAACTTCACCGTTTTTATTTGTAGAGAGACCGTTAAATCCGGATGTTTTGTTCACTAGTTGAATTGTACATCCACGAAATGTTTCAACTGAACAAACGAGTCCTATTCCGATTTTTTCTATACTGCTTGGATGTTGTTCGCGCATATGCTAAACCTCAGAGGGATTTAGTATCATTACTTAAAAAGACTGGGCTATGTACCATCACATATAGCAATATTTTTTTAAAACAGCAACAAAAATACATGGATTTTAAAATTATGAAGCGCAATAGTTAACTACTTCTTGTAAAACACCTCCAGAAAAAACAATGAGAAATATCCGACCAGTAAAATGAACCAGCCAAATGCAATAATGAATTCAAGTGTAGTAGAAAATGACATTGAAAAATTTTCAGAAATCATGCTGTAAATGTCTTCCAGGGCATCGAGCGTCTTATTGATATTTGACTTCCATGTCTCAAGGTGAAGTTTTTTGGTTATCAGCTCAAACAAC
>JAHFOX010000111.1 GCA_023261445.1 Planctomycetota bacterium | reverse complement strand
CGAATATTTCTTTTGCAATCTTATAAACTATTAGACAAGTGAGCGAACCAAAGATAGATAAAACTATTCTAACGGCAAAATAATTTATTCCGAAAATTTTGTATAGAATAGCAATAAGAAAAGGCAACAACGGGGGTCTGGATGTTGAGTTATACGAACCCGCGGTCAGCAGGTTCAATGCGATGTTGTGATAATCCTGTGCATCTGCTGTAGGAACGTTATGTACGCCAATATAGAAGATATTAAACAGTATCCGTATGAGTAGCGCCAGGATGAAGATGAAAAATATTATTTTATTTGATTGGGATTTTTCTTTGATCATATATAGTTTCGTTGGGGCGCATACCGTCAGATCAGAAAATTATCTTGTTTATTGTCTTGTAATTTGTTGGAAGGCAATCGGAGCACATAGAAAGTTTCCTTTGCATAGCCATGCTGTATCTGAAATCAAAATACTTACGTGAATTCCAGATGTCTGAAAATCTCTGGTTTGCAACGTTGCCTAAAACATATTCACCAAAAATATCAAAACAGCATGGCAGGACGTCGCCGTCGGCTGTAATTACAGGGCTTCTAACTTTTTGGGGGCATAAACCTTTATCTTTCAATTCAATATTGCCTTCCTTGTTTACAAAATATCGGGAAGGTAGTGCTGTTGAATTAACAAAGTAGTCTGTTTCCAGATTTTTTACATATTCCACATCTTCCCTTGTTCGGTCTATATGGAGTGATTTTAAATACGCCCTGTCAACGCCAAGGTCTCTCGCAAGGTTTTCAAAAATATTTATTTCGTGTATATTTTTTTGAGTGACAACCATCTGAAGGTCAACGGAGGGATGGGAAAGCCTTCTTTGATTTCTTTCTTTTATTAGCGCGCCTATATTTTCTACCAACCGCTCAAAAGAAGCGCCGATCCGGATAGATTCGTATGTATATTTTGTGGCGCCATCCATAGAAATAGCCATAAAATTAAGCCCGGAATCCAATACTCCTTTACGAGCCTCAGCGGTTAGCAGGATGCCGTTAGTTAGCATTGAGACGGATATTCCTTTATCGGTGGCATAACGGATCATGTTGAAAATATCTTTGTTGAGTAAGGGCTCACCGCAATATGAAACGCCAATGGTATTGCATATAGGGGCAATTCCATCTACTATCTTTTTGAAAAGTGCAAGAGACATAAATCTGTTTTTTCTGCCCAAATCTGCCTTTACAGAACGGCAGATGGTGCAGTTGAGGTTGCAAACACTTGCCGTTTCAATAACAATGTCGTTAGGGTATTTGTTTACATTGTGAATTATTCGTTGTAAGCGAAAAGAGAGGTATCTCCTTAAATTTCCTTCGCGTATTTTTGCAGATATTCGGGATAGCTTGTTTTTAAGTAAGGTGTATTTCATTATCGTTATTCAGATAATTGTATGACACACATCCAATATCTTCTTTGTTGTAATATCCCACGTAAACGTATTCATAATCAGATTTCTGCCGTTTTTTCCCAATTTATTCATTAATGCATCATTTTTTAATAAGCGAACAATGTTGTTTGCCGCATGTTCGCAATCGTCTTCTGATACGACGATGCCAATATTATTTTCTCTGACAAAATCCCCGCAGGATTCGTCTGTAATGACGGGCTTTCCGCACGCCATATATTCATACAATTTCAGGGATTTTCCATACATTTTACCAATACCTGTTAAGATATATATCCCTGCATCAGCCGCATTAATATAATTAGATATTCCTTTATATTCGACCTCTCCAATAAAATGAACATGAGATGTCAATCCTAATTGTTTTGTTAGATTTATAGTGGCTTCCAGTAAATATCCGCGTCCAATCATAATTAGCCGCACATTGGGTAATTTTTGAATGATGCAGTTTAGAATGTGAATGATATGGTTAACACCATGATGCGGGTAAAAACTGCCCACAAAAATCAGGTAATAATATTCCTGCTCCAATTTTAGTAGTTTGCGTGTCTCGTTCTTGTCTTTTGGATAAAAAAGGTCTGTATTAACGCCGTTCTCTATTACAACAATCTTATGGGTATTCTTATGTATTCGTTGAAGTTCACTTTTTATATTTTTACTCACAGAAACAACCTTATCTGCAAGTATAAAATTTATGTATTGGAAAAATCCGAATATCCTTGGTTTTATGCGGTTGATACCCATACTTTTTAAATCAACAGATGGAATGCCATTTATTTCTAAAATATGAGGCACCCTTAAAATAAACCCAGCCAATGCTGGCGCAATGGATAACCCCATTTCGCGGATATAAAAGGCATCAGCTTTTAATTTTATTTGATATGCAAATAAATAAAACAAAAGGCATAGGTAATAGATATATTCCTCAAAAAACCTGATTTTAAGCGTTGGCACATAAACCACGCAAACGGTGGTTTCTTTCTTATATTTGCCTGTATTTGGCGCGAATAGTATGACGTCACTGCCTGCTTTTTTCAAATGTTCGGTAACTTCTTTTACATGGGTTGTTGGCGCCCTTTGAAGACTCAAATTTTCATAGCAGATGTAAAATATTCTCATGGCGCTAAATTAACATTATTTATGCCATTTATAAAGAACTTTGTCAAAAAATAACGCGCTATTACTGAAAATGTTATAGAGATTTCCCTCAATATTACCTTTTGCAGGAATTATAGTGAACGTCATAAATAACCTTAATCCAGCGACAAGAAAAGAGATTGCTTCGCTGGCGCTCGCAATGACAATTTCATGTATATTTATTTAAGACGTTGACTATAATATCCGCGTGAATCTGCGTCCTTATTTTCACGCTTGATTAGTATAAATGATTGTTGTATCATGTTCATCGCTTCCTAATTGTATTCTCGTCTCGTGCCATTTTAATGGAAAATATGCCTTGTTAACTCTTTAATCCAAGAGTCATTTGCCTTGTAAAAAGAAGGATGGCTATTTTTAATTAACTGCATTATCCAGTCTATGATAAGACAATTCCTAGTTAAACGTTCCATTTCCGTCGTGCTTATTGGACTTATATGCGGTTCAATAATGGTTGCTTTTCTTAAGGCAGGGCTATTGGGATGGATTGAATATAAAACGCTGGATTTTAGATTTTTGTGCAGGGGTACAATCCCCGCGAATGACAGGATTGTTATCATAGGAACGGATGATGAGGCGCTGGAAAAGATTAAAGATCCGTTTATATTCTGGAGCCCTTATTTTGCCGAGGTTATCAAAGCCGTGTCTAAAGGCGGCGCAAGGGTTATCGGTCTCGACTTCCTCCAAACCATCGAATTGAGCAAAAAAGTCGAGGGAGAAGACCTTGACGGTATTATGGCAGACGCCATAATGGAGGCGGAAAATGTAATTATGATTAACCTGCTGCGATGGGATGAAACGCTAAACGGCTTCACGCCAATAAATCCATTGCCTCGATACCTCTATGCGGCAGACCCGGACAATATCGGGTCTTCAAATCTAAGTATTGACAATGACGGCTGTGTTCGGAGGCAGAAATTACTCCTAACCGATATGGAAAGCAATGTCTATGCATACATTGCGTTAAAAGTTGCCGCAAAATATTTAAACAGTAACATTGAGAAAAAAGGTGACCGTATTTTGGTGGGCGACTACGCAATCCCTGTCAGCCCTTACAATGAAATGCTTATCAATTTTGCAGGCCCCAGCGGCACATTCCCTATTATGTCTTTCTATAAGGTCTGGCAGCAGGCTCGGCATGGAAATATTGATTTTTTTAAAAAGGATTTTAAAGATAAAATTGTATTGATAGGACCAGGAAACATTTATAGCCAGGATTTTAAACCCACACCCTTTTATCGTTCGCAGTATTATTCCGGTACGCGCCAGACACTTGGAATTGAAATTATGGCAAATGTAATCAACACTATACTTGAGAGACGTTTTATAGTCTCACTGGAACTTTGGCAGACCATCTTGATGATTTTGTTCCTGGCTGTTTTAACCAGTTTTACCTCTTTTAAGCTATCGCCTATCGCCGGTGGAATCGTTGCATTTGCTATTGCAGTAAGCTATGCTAATTTTTGTGTATTTCTCTTCAGCGGCTATAATATATATTTAGATATGATTTGTCCATTAGACTCTATACCGCTCACTTATACAGCGGTGTTTGTCTACAGATATACCATTGAGGATAAAGAAAAGAGAAAGATTAGGAGAATATTTAAGCATTATGTCAGCGAAGAAGTCGTAAACGAAATATTAAAACATCCCGGCGAAATGCCTCTCGGAGGAAATCGCACCGATGTGACTGTGCTTTTTGCCGACATCCGGGGCTTTACTTCGCTATCAGAAAATCTCGACCCGCAGCGGGTTGTGGAAATATTAAACTCCTATTTTACCATGATGGCTGATATTATATTAAAAAATAAAGGCACCTTGGATAAATACATTGGAGACGGGTTGCTTGCCTTTTACGGAGCGCCCGTCAGGCGTGAGGAACATGCGGAAATGGCTGTAGCCTCTGCAATAGAAATTGTGTCTAAACTCAACACCCTGAATAAAGAACTTGCACTCGACAGCCCGCTTCGCATTGGCATAGGAATTCATTCCGGGGAAGCAATTGTGGGAAATATCGGCTCACAGCGCAAGATGGAATACACCGTTATCGGAGATACTGTAAACACGGCATCACGAGTTGAAGGTCTTACAAATGAATTAAAGGCAACTATTCTGATTACTGAAAATACTTTTTCGCGGTTAAAAACAGGATACAATATTATTCCAGAAAAAGAAATTACGCTTCGCGGAAAGACAAAACCCATCAAGCTTTATCGGGTGGAAGGTGGAGGCGCTATAGTTTGAAATTCCTAAACATTAAATTATGCCACGGATTAACACAGATTGAACACGGATAAAAAAATGAGTTTAAAGCATGAAGAAATAACAAAGGACATAATCGGTTCAGCTTTTGAAGTTTATGATGTACTTGGTTACGGTTTTTTGGAAAAGGTTTATCAGAAGGCTTTGCAAGTAGAATTATTGAGAAGCAACCATACGGCAGAACTAGAACATGCTATCACAGTGAAGTATAAAGGAACCGTTGTTGGCGAATATGCCGCGGATTTATTTGTTGATAAAAAAGTCATTGTTGAATTAAAGGTTGCATCTGAATATAATCCAAAAGACGAAGCACAATTATTGAATCAATTAAAGGCTACAGAAATGGATGTTGGCTTACTCATAAATTTTGGATGCAAAAAGGTGGAATTTAATCGTTTTGTTTATTAAAAATCCGTGTTTCATCCGTGTGAATCAGTGGCTAAAGAAAATTGAAGTACGAAAAAACTAAAAAGCAAATATAGCTTGGCGGGTTCAGGTTTGCAACCTGAATCCCTGATTTTGATTTGTTACAAACGTTCTTGATCTTGCGAAATATTTAG
>JAHFOX010000003.1:15244-57344 GCA_023261445.1 Planctomycetota bacterium | reverse complement strand
GCGCTGGAGTTAGGGTTTCCTCAAAAACAGGCGGAACAAATCGGGATATCAAGCATCCTGCACGATGTTGGAAAGATTTACATACCTGAAAAGATATTGAAGAAACCAGCGAAATTGACGCCAGAGGAATGGGTGGTTATGAAAACTCATACCACGCGGGGAGAACAACTACTGATAAATAAGCCATCCTTTCAAACCGCAAGGGAGATCGCGCGGTCGCACCATGAGAATGTTGACGGGACAGGTTACCCGGACGGCCTGAAAGGAGAAGGGATTCCCATTGCCGCTCAAATTACGAAACTAGCCGATATTTACGATGCGCTTATTACCAAAAGACCGTACAAGGAGGCGTGGACGGAAGAAGCAGCTTATCATGAGATTCTGTCATTAAGTGGAAAGTCGTTGAATCCAAGGATTGTAAACGGTTTCAGGAAACTATTTAAAACCGATTTGTTAAAAAGTATCAGGGAAAGGTATTCTTAAATAATGTCTGCTAACGGAACAATCATCAAGGTTTCAGGCCCGCTTGTTGTATCCAAAGGGTTAAGTGGTACATGTATATACGACATGGTGCGCGTCGGACATTATAAACTCTTTGGCGAAGTGGTGGAGATACGCGGCGATGAGTACTTTATACAGGTCTATGAAGAGACCGAAGGTCTCGGTCCGGGCGAACCTGTCGTTTCCACTTATAATGCGTTTTGTGTAGAACTTGGACCGGGTCTAATAGGTTCTATATTTGATGGCGTTCAACGACCGTTAGATGCAATTAATCGTCTGCATGGAGATTACATTGTGAGAGGCATAGAACATCCACCGCTTGACAGAACAAGGAAGTGGCATTTTTATCCATTAAAAAACATTGGTGACGAGGTTTTTGGTGGCGATGTGATTGGATACGTGAAGGAATCAAGGCTTGTGAAACATAAGATCATGATACCCACAGACACTAAGGGAAGATTATCAATGATTAAAGAAAAAGATGGAACAATAGAAGATGTAATTGCGCAGGTTGATACAGCTAATGGCACAAAGGAGTTAACTATGCTCCAGAAATGGCCAGTAAGAAGTTTCCGAAGGGTAAAGCAAAAACTTAAATCAACTGCCCCTTTGGTTACCGGGCAGAGAATTATTGATACGTTTTTCCCAATTACTAAGGGTGGTGTTGCGTGTATACCTGGTCCTTTCGGGAGCGGAAAGACCGTGATTCAGCACCAGTTATCACGCTGGGTAGATGCCGATATAATCGTTTATGTTGGATGCGGCGAGCGGGGAAATGAGATGACTGAGGTCTTGGTTGATTTTCCTGTCTTAAAAGACCCAAAAACGGGTGAGCCGCTTATGGAACGAACAGTACTTATAGCTAATACATCCAATATGCCAGTAGCGGCAAGAGAAGCATCGGTATACACAGGCATTACTATTGCAGAATATTACAGGGATATGGGATACAATGTCGCACTTATGGCTGATTCTACTTCCCGTTGGGGAGAGGCAATGCGTGAAATGTCTAGCAGACTAGAAGAGATGCCAGGCGAGGAAGGTTTTCCAACATATCTTGGCTCCAGATTGGCTAGTTTCTACGAAAGGTCGGGAAATGTTATTTGCTTTGGTTCAGATGATCGGCAAGGAAGTTTAAGCGTGATTGGTGCAGTCTCACCTCCGGGAGGAGATTTATCTGAACCAGTAACTCAAAACACCCTGCGAGTAGTAAAAGCCTTTTGGAGTTTAGATGACAGGCTGGCTTCTCAAAGACAATTTCCGGCAATCAATTGGTTAACAAGCTATTCGCTTTATCAGGACGTTGTGGATGAGTACACTAATATTTATATTCATAAGAATTGGAAGATGTATCGAATGAAGACAATGGAGATATTACATAAGGAAGCTGAGTTGGAGGAGCTAGTGCGTTTGGTAGGAATTGATTCCCTTTCTACAAAAGACAGGCTTCTTATGGAAGTTGCAAGGATGATCAGGGAGGATTATTTATATCAGAATGCCTATGACCTTCGTGATACCTATACCTCATTAAAAAAACAATTTCTTATGTTATCTGTGATCCTAAAATATTATGATAAGGCAAATGAATTGCTACAGTTCAATATTGAGCTTTCAAAAATAATTTCCATCCCTTCAATGTCAAATATTGCACAGATGCGTTTTATACCAGAAGATAATTTTGATGAATTTGATAGATTGGAAGCAAAGATGTTACAGGAATTAGAAGCATTGTCAAAAAATAAAACTTCATAATTGAAGAATGGATTTACCACGGAAAAACACGGAATATCACAGAAATATAAAAGTGGTAAGTTATTAAGTGAGGCAGCAAATTGTTTAAAGAATATCTGAATATTCAGGATATTATAGGACCCCTTATTTTATTGCAGGATGTGGAAGGGGTAGCGTATGGGGAGCTTGCTGAAATAAAACTTGCCAGCGGCGAAGTTCGCCGTGGAAGGGTTTTAGAGATTGCTGACCACAGGGCGCTTGTTCAGGTGTTTGAAGGGACACGTGGTATTTCTAAAGAAGATGTTAAGATAAAATTTCTTGGAAAGGGGATGGAGATTGGGGTATCTTCCGATATTATCGGGAGAATATTCAATGGTGCTGGTGAAGTAATTGATGGAGGACCTCCAATCATTCCGTCAAAATATTTAAACATTAACGGTAGCCCAATTAATCCGTGTGCGCGTGATTATCCAAAAGAGTTTATACAGACAGGTATTTCCTCTATTGATGGTATGAATGCCCTTGTTCGTGGCCAGAAGTTACCAATATTCTCTGGTGCTGGACTACCGCATGCCAAAATTGCAGCGCAAATAGCACGGCAGTCAAAGGTAATTCAATTTCAGGAGAAGTTTGCCGTGATATTTGCAGCAATGGGGGTCACATTTGAGGAAGCCGACTATTTTATAACTGATTTTAAAAGAACTGGTGCAATTGAACGTGCCGTACTTTTTATTAATCTGGCTGACGATCCAACCATTGAACGTATTGCTATACCGCGTATGGCATTGACTGTGGCAGAATATCTTGCTTACGAGCAGGATATGCATATTTTGGTCATACTTACAGATATGACAAACTATTGCGAAGCCCTTCGCGAAATCTCTGCGGCAAGAAAAGAGGTGCCAGGACGACGCGGATATCCCGGATATTTGTACACCGACCTTGCGACAATCTATGAACGTGCTGGGCGAATCAAAGGCAAGAATGGTTCGATTACACAAATCCCAATTTTGACAATGCCTGAGGATGACAAAACCCATCCAATTCCTGACCTCACTGGTTATATTACAGAGGGACAGCTTATCCTCAGTCGTTCGTTACATTCAAAAGGTATATATCCCCCCATTGATGTTTTGCCATCCCTTTCTCGACTTAAGGATAAAGGAATTGGCAAAGAGAAAACGAGGGAGGATCATGCCGATGTTTTAAATCAACTCTATGCGGCTTATGCAAGGGGAAATTATGTCAAAGAATTAGTTGTTGTATTAGGTGAATCAGCACTGACTCCTCTGGATATGCAATATATGAAATTTTCTGAACTTTTTGAAAAAGTATTTGTTTCGCAGGACGAAGAAGAAAACAGAGCAATTGAAGAAACAATTAACATTGGCTGGAAAATTTTAGGGTATTTGCCAAAAACCGAATTAAAACGCATAAAACAGGAATATATTGAAAGATATTACAAACCTTGGAATAATTCACTACCGGAGAACACGGATTAACACTAAAAAAATAAATATAGTGAGTAGTCGCAGGCTTCAGCCTGTGGAATTTTGTCCTCGCGTAAAGTTGGAATACCGTAACCTAAAGGCTACGGTTACCGGTGCGTTTCCGTGAAACTCTGTGGTAAGACCACTACAAGTAAAAATACGATGAAATTAAAAGTCAATGCTACTAGGATGGAGTTTTTTAAATTACGCCGCAGGCTTTCAATGGCGGTGAGAGGGCACAAACTCCTCAAAGACAAAAACGAAGGACTTATAAAGGAATTTTTGATCCTCGCTAAAGTACATAAAGAAGTACGCCAAAGAGTAGATGATGGTTTGCCAGAATGTATGAAAATGTTTGTTCTTACGCGGATTTCATCTTCTTTCCAAAGCATATCAACCGCTTTAGAACAATCAAGAGGAAAATTAGAATTAAAAATATTTGAAAGAAATATTTTAAATATTAAGGTACCAGTATTCGAGGTATCTGTTATTGAGAATAATTCTTATAGTCTTATAAATACGCCAGCAGAACTTGATGATGCAATCATTAAGCTTAAAGAGTTCATTCCTCATTTGGTTAAAGTTGCAGAATTAGAACAATCTATGCGTTTACTAGCAAGGGAAATAGAAAAGACGCGCCGAAGGGTGAATGCCCTGGAATACATACTGATTCCACAGTTGCGGGAATCTATAAAATTTATCAAAACTAAATTAGACGAGATGGAACGTTCGAATATAAGCAGAGTTATGAAGGTCAAGGAAATGCTTGTTAATCGTCACTAAATTAATTCATTAATGTATAAAAAACTTATGCTCATGATTCGTAAGAAATCTATAATTCAGAGTTATTTGATACTGCAGATTTTTTGCTTTGTAATATGCTTTTTCATAACCAATACATTTGCATATCAGGATACTTTGGAAAAGGTTAAAAGTTCTGGTGTGTTAACCTGGGGGTTTGATGCAGAGGGGGGCGCTCCGTATGTATTTCATGACACTAAACATCCCTCTAAATTGATAGGCTTTGAGGTGGACCTTGTTGCGGCTATTGCGAGAGAATTAGGTGTGAAAGTGCAGCACTTTCAAAATGAGTGGGACAGTATCCTGCTTTCTCTTCAGCGCGGAGATTTTGATATTGCGCTTAACGGCGTAGAAATTACGTCTGATAGAGAACAGGCTGTGTTGTTTACACGCCCGTATTTTGTGTATGCCGAACAGATTGTAGTTCGTGCCTCAGACAATCGTATTAATTGTTTGGAAGATCTGCACAGCAAGAGAGTCGGTACTCTGTATAACACTGTTGCCAAACAAATACTCGATGAGATGGGAGATGTAACTGTAAATACTTATAGCGGTCAGATTGAGCCGTTTAAAGATCTTTCTTTAAGCCGTGTTGATGCTGTTTTAGTAGATTTGCCAATAGCTTCTTATTATGCCGTACCAAATCCACAACTGCGTATGGCGGGTGAGCCTGTTGGAGAAGGATACTATGGCATTGCTGTTCGGAAAGAGGACACAGCCCTTGCTGATGAATTAAATATAATTATTGAGAAAATCCTGAGATCTGGTGAATTAAAGAAGATTTACGAACGGTGGGGGGTGTGGAATGTTTCGCAAGAAAAGCTTTTCTTTCATGAAGGTCTTTTGCAAAAGTATACAGAAATGCCGCCGTCCCTTTCTAAAAAAGTCTCTCTTAGGGTAACTACCTTTTTACCCACCTTGATGAAAGGGGCGTTAGTCACAATAGGTATTTCGATTTTATCCATGATGCTGGCTGTAGTGCTGGGCTTGACCCTTGCAATTATGAGATTATATGGTAATAAATGGTTACGAAGGGTTTCTACTGCATATACAGAGTTTTATCGAGGGACACCGCTTCTTATCCAATTATATATTTTATATTATGGGCTGCCTAATATTGGCATTACATTGAGCGCCTTTATTGCTGCCATACTTGGGTTGGGTATGAACTATGCCGCTTATGAATCGGAAATTTATCGTGCTGGTATTCAGGCAATCCCAAAGGGACAGACTGAGGCATCGCTGTCTTTGGGTATGTCTAGACGTTTGACACTAAGGCGTATTATTTTACCGCAGGCATTTCGCATTGCTATACCACCCATGACCAATGATTTTATAGCCTTATTTAAGGATTCATCCTTAGTATCGGTAATTACTATGGTGGAACTTACGAAAAGTTATAGTATGCTGGCGGCTGCATCCATGAATTTTTTCCAATTGGGAATTATTACGGCCCTCCTATATTTTGGCATGAGTTACCCACTCTCTATTTATGCCAGAAGACTAGAGAAAAAATTGAAATATTATGATAGAAATCAGTAATTTGTTTAAACAATATGGTGAACAACCCTTATTCAATGGTCTTAATCTTGAAGTAGAAAAGGGAAACATTGTCGTGCTTATAGGACCTTCTGGCAGTGGTAAGAGCACACTATTGCGGTGTATTAATGGATTGGAGTGTTTTCAGAAGGGATGCATATCTGTTGATGGCCAAAAACGCTACGGTGTTAATGAACAAAGTTACAATAAGACAGACGAAGACAGTATGGTAAAAGACATCCGCCGGAAAGTTGGTATGGTTTTTCAGCAATTTAACCTATTTCCACACATGACTGTACTTAATAATATAACCGAGTCTCCTGTTCGCGTATTGGGCATTGGTCGGGCTGAAGCTGAGGCGACTGCCATTTCTTTGCTCCAGAAGGTGCATCTGGAGGAGAAGGCTCAAAACTATCCTGCCCAACTATCAGGCGGTGAGCAGCAAAGGGTCGCTATCGCAAGGGCGTTAGCAATGAAACCTGAAGCGATGCTATTTGACGAACCTACATCTTCTTTGGATCCGGAAATGATTGAAGAAGTGCTTCTGGTTATAAAGGATCTTGTATCGGAAGGGATGACGACTATAATAGCAACGCATGAAATGGGTTTCGCAAGAGACGTTTCAACTCATGTAATTTTTTTAGAAAAGGGAAATATCGTAGAACGTGGCAGTCCAAAGAAAATGTTTAGTAATCCTAAAAATAAACGAACGAAAATATTTTTAAGCCGCTTTATGAAATAAATCTATATGATTAAATGAAGTAGACATTACACATCAAGCAATAAAATGGTATTGATATGAAATATTTTGAATAAACCACACTTCTTAATATTTTTATTTACGGGGAATGGTTATGGTTAAAAAAGTATATTTCTTGGTGTTGCTTTTAACCTTTATTATTTTTGTTCCAGCTATTATAAAAACATTTGCAACAACATTAGAAATTGTAGACAGCTACGGAAATGTAGGTCAATATTCTTCTCTAGCACTGGACTCGTCAGGCAAGGCGCATATTGCCTATTGGGATAGCACAAATAACGACCTTAAATACGCCACAAATGCATCAGGTTCTTGGGTAACAACAACAGTGGACAGCAATGGAGACGTTGGACAATATACTTCCCTAGCGCTTGACAAAGTGGGCAAGGCGCATATCAGCTATTATGATAGCACCAATGCTAATCTTAAGTATGCAAATAATATAATTGGGTTATGGGAAACAACGACTGTGGAAAGCAGTGGAGATGTAGGTCAATATTCCTCAGTAGCAGTTGACTCGTCGCGCAAGGTGCATATTAGCTATCGTGATGTTTCAAATAATACTTTAAAATATATTAACAATACCTCTGGTACATGGACAGCGGTTATTGTGGATAGTAACAGTTATTATAAGAACATAGGCAAATATACTTCTATAATAATTGACGAAACAAACAAGATACATATTAGTTATTGTTCCAACGATTTTTATCTTAATTATGCAATAAATACAAGTACCTCAGGCTCTTGGACAACCATCCCAATAGACTATAATTGTGGATCATATACCTCGGCTTCGGCTGACGAATCGGGTAAGGCATATATCAGTTATTACTATTCAGATTCCACTATTAAATACACCTCCCTCAAATATGCCACAAATACCTCTGGTTCATGGGTAATGACCACTGTGGATAGCAATGGTGATGTAGGCATGTATAACTCCATTGAAGTTGACAATTCAGGTAAGGTGCATATTAGCTATTATGACAACACAAACGGCGACCTAAAATACGCCACCAATGCCTCAGGTTCGTGGTTAACTACAAGTGTGGACACAAGTGGTAATGTTGGCCAACATTCTTCTATAGCGCTCGACTCCTATGACAATGTTCATATCAGTTATTATGACAGCACCAATGGTGTTCTTAAATATGCTGCTAATGTTCCTCTGCCTACGCCCACACCAACTCCAACATCAACACCGATTTTCACACAAACACCGACTCCCATGCCAACACCTACAGCAACAGTTACATCTACGCCGTCACCATCACCAACACCAACAGTTACGCCAACAACAAAACCGACTTCTACCCCAACTGCTTGTGAGGATGCTACAGAGATTGAAGCAAATCCAACTGAACTGACACTGCAGAAAAAGGAGAGCGACACGGTAATTGTGACAGTGACAGGTGAAGGCGGTTGTCTTGTTGGAGATAAAACAGTTAAAGCAACGGTAGAAAAAGATGGAAGAGATCGAATAAGGGTCAAACCGTCAAGTCAAAAAACAGATGCAAATGGTGAAGCTTCATTCACGATAACTGCCAAGAACAAAACAGGCGATACAACTGTTAAATTCAAGGTTAAAAAAGACAATCTGGAGACAACAGTGTCGGTAAATATTGTAGAAAAATAAATTGTACTTTTAACATTTTTTTTGTTGGATAAACAAAAAATATTAATATATTATGTGAGTAGATATGTCCAACAGGTTAATTTATATAATAATTATCTTATTATTATCTTGTATATTTCCTTTTGGAAATATGCATAGTGAGGCAAATGTTTTTACGGTTACGGATAATACTGCAAATAATACCCTAATTACACATACTCAAGGCATCGCGCATACCAATCTTTCAATTTCAAGGACTAGCATACCAACGACAATAGCTATTGAGCCGAACGAATTAATTGTTACTATAGGATATTCTGGAATAGCAAGAATCACTGTGTATGATCAAACCAACACCCTTATGCCAAATACCACCGTAACTGGTTTAAGCAGTAGTACGAGTGTTGCAACTGTAGATAGTAGCCATTCAACCGACACAAACGGACAAGCATATTTTTATATCTATGGTATTTCTGGCGGAAATACAACAGTAACATTTTATGCAGGTAGTATGTCGAATTCCATACCCGTATCGGTTGTGAATATTGTTCTCCCTTCATCACTTACTTTAGATAAAACTGCATTAAGCGTGGCAACAAATAAAGAGGGGACGATTACCGCAATGCTGCTCGACCAGAATAAAGCCCCTATATCAAACAGTACAATACAAGCCAATAGTAATAACACCAATATAGCTACAGTTGATTCATCTAAGACGACTAACACTTACGGAAGCGCCACCTTCGGGATAACTGGCAAATCTGTAGGAAACGCTGTAATTACTTTCACTTCGGGCGTATTAACAGCCACAGCTACAGTTTCCGTGCTAACGGAGATGAAGGTAACATCTATGAACGTTGAACCTAGCGAATTTGGCATTCCTGTTAACTACAGTGGTACTGCGACGGTAACAGTTCTGGATCAGGATAATGGCGCTATGTCAGATGTTAGTGTAACCGCTACAAGTAGCTATACAGGTGTTGCAACGGTTAGCAGTAGCCAAACAACAAACGTTAGCGGTAACGCATATTTTACTATTAATGGTGTTTCTATAGGAAGCGCAACTGTTAATTTCATTGCGGACAACATCTCAAAATCTATCCCAGTATCAGTGCTTGATATTGTTCCTGCATCTTTGTTTGTGAATAAAAACATGCTTGTTGTATTAAAAGGACAAAAGGGTACGGTAACTGTCACACTGTTTGATAAAAATAATGTTCCAATACCGAATGTTAGTATAAACGCAAACAGTGGTAATACCAGTACTGCTTCTGTAAGTCCGAATGCAAAGGCGGCAGATAGCAGTGGGAATGCCTCGTTTGAGATAACTGGTATATCGGAGGGGAATACCAAGGCATATTTTCGTGCAGGCACATTAACAGCCTCTACTTTTGTAGCGGTAGTATTGACAAGTGTAGCGACTACTTTGGATATTACGCCAAGTGAATTAAAAATTCCTATAAATTACGATGGTACAGCAACTGTAACCGTTTTGGATCAATATAAAACTCCTTTGTCAGGCATTAATGTTAGTGCCTCAAGTGACTATACAAGTATTGCAACAGTTGATGGTAGCCAAACAACAAACACAGACGGACTAGCATTTTTCACTGTTTATGGAATTTCAGTAGGAAGCGCAACTGTAAATTTTATTGCGAATAATATTTCTAATTCACTGGTAGCGTCTGTGCTTGATATTTTTCCATCGTCATTAGTCTTGGATAGTAAAGTACTCACTGTGCCGCTTGATAAAACAGGAACAATAACAGCAACTGTACGTGATCAAAATGGTGCTCTCATGTCGAATGTTAAAGTAGATGCCGTCAGCAGTGATACAAATATTGCAACGCTTGATTCCAGCATCAAAACAACAAATAACAATGGACAAGCTTCGTTTGTTGTGCTTGGTGAATCAGAGGGAAAAACGAATGTGTCTTTTAGCGCCGGCACTGTTACAACTACGGCATCGGTAAGCGTAAACGATTTGATACCATCAAGAATTGTATTTAGTGAGAAGAAATTGAAGTTATCACAATGTGAAAGCGGCAGTGTCACTGTTAAGGTTGTTGATAGTATAGGCACACCAATTCCTGATGTTGTAGTCAGTACAATAATTTCTGAGAAGGAATCAAATATTGCCGAAATAAGCCCAACCAGTGCTTTAACTGACGAGAATGGTGAGGCTTCGTTTAGTGTAATTGGATTGAGAAAAGGAAAAATCACCATAAAATTTGATGCGGGTGAAATAAGCGAAAAACTGAGAGTAAGTATTAGAGAGGCACGAATTGTTTCTCTAGGAACTGAAGAAACGATTACGATAACAGTTTTTCAGAATGGACAACCAAAGTCTGGGATTAAGATAACGGCTGATAGTAGTGACACGGATGTTGTTGTTGTAGAAGACAAGGAAACGACCGATACGAATGGAGAGGCGAAGTTTACAGTTACAGGTGTTGGAGAAGGAAATGCAACAATTACTTTCGTTACGAGTAGCGGTTCTACGCTAGAGGAAAATATTGTGGTTATTAAAACTGCACAGGTTGAAGTAAGCGAAAATAATATTAGCATATCTGTTGGAACAAATCAGAGCATAACTGTTACCGCAACGGATGTTAATAATGACCCAATTACAGATACAAGCATATATGCAACTATTAAAAGTGGGGGTAAAAGAATAGAGGTAACTCCTTACGAACAGACAACAGACGAGAGCGGTAGTGCCTCTTTTACAATTACTGGTGTAGCGGAGGGGAAGGCAAAGGTTGAGTTTGGAGTATGCGGCTTGTCCGAAAAGGTTAAGATTGAAGTCTATCAATGATTGGCAGATTAAATGAATAAAGAAGGATTATTTAAAGTTTATGAAGAAATTTATGCGACAAATTTCGGTTTTATGCCATGTATAGAGAAGTGTGATGGTCGGTGTGAGCAAAAGCCCTTGTCTGTGCTTTTACCTTATGAGGACGACTTCATTTTCAGCAGAAGCGGCAAGCACATCTGTAATGAAAGATTAAAATTACCCAATGGCGTGCTTGAAATTATTGGAAATGTATGTGATTTTACAGATGGGATAAAATGCTTTATCCACGAACATCGCCCTGTCGCCTGTCGTCTGTATCCATTCTATCCTAATTTAACAGCTAAAGGCGAGATGGAACTGCTTATTGACGAAACCTGTCCGCTTATTGAATCTTTGGTTAAAGACACAAATTATCTATCAAATGTCATATCAGCTTTAAAAAAGCTAATACCATTAATTGACAAGAATTATTGGAAGATGCTTAATCAAATACCCACAAGCCTGTGGGACGATACCTGTAAAGAGCAACGAATATATGTGTTGGCAAAAGGCTTTTTATAAAGACATATTGTAGCAAACTGTGCCTGCAACCATGGTAAATATATTCTTTGTGGCAACATCTAAGAGTTGATTATAAATATTATCGGTATGACTATTAGATATCCTGATTGCGCATAAATCGGCTTGAAAACCTTCCCTGATTTGTCCCACCTTCGATTCCATATTAAGCGCCTTTGCTCCATTTATTGTGGCAAGGGTAAGTAATGTCTTCGGTGAAATTGAATAGTTATTAAATAGAAATTTCATTTCATCCAGGATGCTTAAGGAGTCATTACTTGCCAGACTATCAGTACCTAATCCAACATTTATACCAGCATCCAAAAGCTTTTGTACGGGATGATTAGTGTGACCAAAAAAGCGATGACTTCTTGGGCAGAAAGCTACATTTGCATTAGTGGATTTGATCATGGAAATTTCTTCGTCTGTAATGTAATTACAATGGATAAGGAGTGGACTGCTACTTAATATTCCCGTTTCTTTCAAGTATAAAATTGGCGTGAATCCCGGAGGTTGCCAATTGTTAGGCATAGCCCTCAATTGCTTTAGTAAAATTGGAAAATTTCCGGTACCTCTTGTCAGAAACTCAATTTCATCTTGCGTCTCCGCAATATGTGTACATATTGGCGTACCTGTCTTTTTCGCCATTTGAGCAATTGCTTGGTATAATTCTTTCGAAACAGAGTAGGGGGCATGAGGAGATAATCCTGTGTGAAGGAGATTGTCTGTTGCAGTCATGGACAGTTCTGTTTGAATTTTATTCATAACATCATTTACGTTGTCTGGATTCGTGTTAATAATTTCTTTAAATACGACTTTGCGTAAAGGATATTTCTTTAAAATAGCAAAGGAATGCCCTGTGCTAGCGATATCTGCAAGTGTTGTAGTACCAGACTCAATACAAATCTCGGCTCCTTTTTCTATTGAAGATATATAATCTTCGTCTTTCCATCGCAACTTTGCTCCTGCTATTTGAAACACCCAGTGTGTAAAATTATTTGTAGGTTTGACACGGTTATGCAGATTACATAAATCGAGATGAGTGTGTATATTTATCAAACCGGGTAGTATAACTGCATTGCCTAAATCAATAATTGTTTCATTTTTTCCATGTGTCTTGAGTTCGTCAAATTTACCAAAACGATCTATTTTAACGCCGTTGACAGTAACAGCTCCGTTTTCAATGCAATTCTCTGGATTGGGAATAAGATATTTAGCCCTTATAATTATCATTTTTATATCAATTGCATTTAGAAGCAGATTTCACTGACGGTTGTATTATTTATCTGTGTGTTCTGAGTAGTCTGCGGTCTCAAGTATTCTTAATCCAATCATGCCAGTCATCTTCAATATCTCCGCGCTTCTTGTAACGCTCCATGGATGATTGACATTGACATATTATTCTTTGTCGTTTTAAATATTTTGCGATGTTAATTATAATAGATGGGAATTGAGTTACGGCATCTTCTACTGCCTTACGGTCGGCATCATCGGAAAGTCCTTCAAATAGTTCGCCTGCCTTGAAAGGCTTATCAACAACCCCTTCCGCATAGTTTGTAACGTAGCAGATGGAGGCATAACACAGTTCAAGCTCTTTAGCCAAGAAGACTTCAGGAACAAGTGTCATTCCGACCAGATCACATCCAAAAGACTTATATTTTCTTATTTCGGCGGGTGTTTCTAGTCGAGGACCTTGTGTGCAGACATATGTGCCTCTACCCGAAAAGTTAATATGTAAAATGTTTAACGATTCTACAATGCATTTTCTTAAGATAGGACAGAACACAGGAAATTGGCGGGTAAAACCAATACCCCGATTCTTGTAAAAGGTGAATTCTCTGCTATGTGTTTCATCAACAACGTCGTCTATGATGACAAATTCTCCAATTTTATATGCTTTGTTTATAGCCCCTGGACCAGACCACGAAACAATGTGTTTTACACCAAGTTCTTTTAAAGCATAAATATTTGCACGATAATTAATAAAAGGGGCTGTAAGGCTATATCCCTTTTCTCCATGCCGTGAAAGAAAGAGCATTTCATATTGAGGATTGCTGATATGGTATATAGGCTGTGAATCCCCAAAAGGCGTTTGTATTTCGCCAATTCTTTTTCCTTGTATATACCCTTTTTGGAGCAAGGTATAAGCCTGACTGCCGCCAATCACGGCAAAAGGGACGTTAACATTATATCTCATCTACAACTCCATAATTCTAAGTGTTACTATTTAAGAGTAAGGTGTTTATCGTTGCCGACTATAAAAGATACTTAAAAGCAGTATAAAAAACAATACCAAAATAAGCCTTTTACCCCGATTACCAGTTGAATTTTAATCAATATTGTAACCGTTTTGTACTTATGTTATATTTAAGAAGATATTTTTGAGGATTAAATCTAAAAAAGTCTAAATTGGAGAAAAATGATAATGTTGCAAGGAATTATATTTGATATGGACGGTACGATTACAAAACCAAATGTTGACTTTGCAGCAATTGAAAGAGAAATTGGTGCAAAGGTTGGTTTTATTATAGATTATGCTGAAAAATCGAGCCCTGAGGAGCGGGCACGCGCTTTGGAAATACTCGAACATTATGAATCTAAGGCAGCAATTGAATCTGAACTTAATGAGGGTGTGATGGAAATACTTAATTATGTGTCCAGGAAAAACATAAAAAAAGCGCTTTTAACTAGAAATTCCAGGAAATCTGTAAATACAGTCCTTAGTAAACACAAACTGCACTTTGAATATATTGTAAGCCGTGAAGATACCAAACCAAAGCCGGCTCCCGACCCGATATTTTTGCTTAGTAAAAAGATGGACATTCACACCGATTATTTGTTAATGGTAGGTGATTACAAATATGACATCATGTGTGGAAAGGCTGCAGGCACTAAAACTGTACTGCTCCGTTACAAAGAATATGTGGAACACGAAATAGTCCCTGATTTTGAAATTGATAATATCCGTGAGATTATTCACATTATTGAACATTTTGAAAAAGCCGGGACTGATTTTGCTGGAGGATACTGTGCACAGAAATAAATTGATTTATTTTACACTTATAATAATTGGGATTTTATCTTTTAATGGGGTAGCTTTATCAAAAGAAATTTCTGGCTGGAAAGACGTTGACAGCGTTATTATGGAGATTGAAAAGGCTAATTCAGCATTTAAGACCCTCAAAGCAAATATAATATATACACGTACCATCACACTGCTTGAATCTACAGAATCATCACAGGGGGACGTGAGTTACAAAAAACCCCAAAGATTGTATTTAAAATTTTATCCGCCCCGTAATGAAATCAATATTGTGGATGGAAAATATGTGTGGATATATCACCCCAAAGAAAAGCAGGTTGAAAAATACGAGCTGAATCAGAGTAAACAACCTTCTCAAGGGATGAGTTTTCTTGAGTTTGGATATGGCGAATCATTAAGCGCCGCAAAAAGAGACTATAAAATTACTTTAATAGACACCAAGGAAGACGGTAAAAAGAGAATTTACATACTGGATTTAAAACCTAATGACCAAAAATCTCAGTATTCAGATATCAGATTATGGGTAGAGGATGGATTCTGGCTTCCAAACAGAATAGAACTATATGAGAGTGGGGGAGAGGTTGTTAACATCATAGAGCTTAAAGACATTAAGCTCAACAAAGGATTGTCTGACAAGCTATTCATATTTGACGTACCAAGGGGGGTTGAAGTTGTCGAACCGCTTAAGTAAGGTAAAAAGATACTTTTATACCATGCTGGAATGGTAGCATATGTACATGAATCAATAGCAGAACTTTTATTGGCTAATCACCACGCCCTATCTCCCCAAAATCTGCAGAAAGCATCTGGAATAATTCTGCTTATATCATTTATTTAGTTTACACGTCAAAAGATTTTCCACTTAATATTTCTACTTGAAGATTCTTGGAATGTGTCATCGGGGAGTTAACAGGCAGAAATGTAAAATTAATAGTTATAAACTATCTATATCGCCGTCTTCGTCATCTAATGCTCTTTCAATTTCAAACTCAATTTCTCTTCTAGGTTCGAGCACTAATTTTTTATACCTTTCTTTAATAAATGCTAAACGTTCAATTTTCTTTCGCTGATTATCTGTAAGCCGATTTACATCCAAAATCATTTTACTACGTCTCCACAAAAAATTAAAAATATTCACTATTTAATGGGAATTTGCTAAAGTTCGTTAAAATTATATAATCAACTTGATTATTGTCAAGTCCAAATTGAATAAATTTTGTGAGGAGTTACAAGGCGATATTGTAATTGAATTAACACATTGATATGTGATAAACTTCTTCTCATCTTTTTGCCCATCAATGTATTTTAGGTGTCATAGTTATCTATTGGTCATCGGAGTAAAACAAAATTTTGAAAGTAAACAACTGATATGTTTCTACCGGAAATTTCCGTAAAAAGGCCCATTTTTGCCACTATGATATTTGTGGCTATTGTCGTATTTGGTCTAATTGGGTACAGCCGCTTAGGAGTGGATGAATATCCCCATGTTGACTTTCCGTACGTGTCTGTAACGACAACGCTCACAGGTGCTAGTCCAGAGGTTATTGAGGCTGATGTTACTGAACCGCTAGAAGAGGAAATCAACACAATTCCCGGTATAAAAAATCTGAGGTCATCTAGTTCCGACGGCGTATCTCAAATCGTAATCGAATTTGAGATGGAACGGGATATTGATATTGCCGCTCAGGATGTAAGAGATAAAGTTGCTGTAGCAAGGTATAAACTTCCAAACGATATTGATCCGCCAATAGTAGATAAAGAAGACCCACAAGCCCAACCTATTATGTGGTTAGCCGTTTCAGGCGACAAAAGTTTGAGGGAAATCAGTGATTATGCCCATTACGATTTGAAACCGAAGTTTGAGATATTGGAGGGTGTTGGATCAATATTAGAAGGGGGGAAGCGGCAACGTGCCGTTAGAATCTGGTTAGACACAAAAAAAATGGAGGCATTTCAGATTACCGCCCTGGATGTCACAAGGGCTTTAAAAAGAGAACACAAGGAATTGCCTGGGGGACGAATTGAGAGTAGCTCGATAGAATTTTCAGTAAAGACAGAGGGTGAGTTCGATTCGCCAAATGCTTTTAACGATTTAATTATTGAATATCGCAAAGGCTCGCCAATACGGTTGTCGGATATTGGGTATGCTGAAGATGGAATGGAAGATAAACGTTTTGTGGCAAGGTACCGCAGCTCTCCGGGCGTCATAGAGCCTGCATTAGGTTTAGGCATTAAACGTCAATCCGATGCAAATACAGTAGCGGTTGCAAAACGTGTAAAAGTGGTATGTCAGAAATTAACTGGCTTGATACGAAAAGGCATCAAATTGGATGTTGCTGCAGACCATTCTACTTTTATCGTAGAATCCATTCGTGAGGTGCAGTTCTCCATCGCAATTGGTGTCGTTCTCGCCGGTATGGTGGTTTTCTTTTTTTTAAGGAATATACGCGGCACAGTCTTTATATGTCTTACAATTCCAGCGGCATATTGTGGTGTGTTTGCAGTAATGTATTTTTTAGGATTTACCTTAAACAATATGACCATGTTAGCACTGGCACTTGCTGTTGGGTCAGTTACTGATGACTCGATTGTGGTGTTGGAAAATATCTATCGTTACAGAGAAACTGGTTTAACTAAATATGAATCTGCAAGGCAGGGGACGAATGAAGTCGCATTTGCTACTATAGCATCAACACTTGCACTTGTTGCGGTCTTTGTGCCTGTGGCGTTTATGAAGGGAATTATAGGTAAATTCTTTTACGAATTTGGAATTTCCGTTGCTTCAGCAAATTTATTCTCTACATTTATGGCAATTACCCTTATACCTATGTTGTGTTCTCGGTGGTTAAAATTATCTGGCAAAAAACATCCGGTATATAATTATTTAGAGAAGCTGTTTTTGCGGTTAGAGAGTAGCTATAAGTTTGTTCTTGGAATTGCATTAAATCACCGTTTGATTGTTGTATTGATAGCCCTTGGAAGTTTTGCCGTAGCAATGTTTATTTGGCAAATACTAGGGAAGGAGTTGGTACCGCCCGAAGATCAGAGTCAATTTGTGGTGGCTATTAAAACACCTGTTGGATCTTCTATAGACTACACGGATAGCATGCTTCATAAGTGTGAAAATGTCATGGATGGAGTACCTGAAATACGCACCTATTTTGGTGCTGTTGGTCTCGGAGAGACAACTGGTGCGAATAAGGGTATCATGTTTACTCACATGATACCTAAAAATGAGCGTGAAAAAACACAACAGGACATTATGAATTATCTTAGAAATATGTTTAGTCAAATCCCCGGTATGTTCGCCTTTCCGATGGATTTATCTCAGACATTTGGCGAACGCAGGGGACAACCTCTCGAATTTACCATTGAAGGTCCAGACCTTGATGAATTAGTGAAACTAGCTAAAGAATTTATAAACCGTATGCGTGAACTCAAAGGTATTATTGATATAGATACAGATTTGGAATTGGGGAAGCCAGAGGTTCGCACAATTATAAATCGTAACAAAGCCGCTGATCTTGGCGTTGATGCGACATCAATTGGGGAGACATTACAAACGTTAATAGGAGGACTTGATGTTGCAAAATACAAGAGCGAGGGCAAGAGATACGACGTTACAGTACGACTCATTGGGGAACAAAGGGATACGCCTATAGATATTAGACCTCTGCTTATAAGAAACAAGGAAGGGAAACTGATATCAATGGAAGATGTGGTTAATGTGTATGAAGGGATGGGGCTAAATGTTATTAATCGGCTAAACAGGCAGCGTTCGGTTACTATTAGTGCAAATTTAGAATCCAGCAAACCATTAGGAACTGCCGTAAATGAGGTGAATGCGATAGCAAAACAAATCCTGCCGCAGAGATATACAATTTCATTCACTGGCAAGGCTGAGACATTTAAAGAGTCGTTTAGCAGTCTTTATTTTGCATTTATATTGGCTTTGATATTTACGTACATTATTCTTGCGTCGTTATTTGAGAATTTTATACATCCTTTTACAGTACTATTGTCAATACCGCTGAGTATGATCGGTGCCCTTGGTATACTATTGTTAACGGGGAATACCATTAATATATTCAGCATGATAGGTATTATTCTTTTGATGTCTATAGTAACAAAGAACTCTATTCTTCTGGTTGATTATACAAACACATTAAGGGGGAAAGGACTTGCCAGAAATGATGCCGTTTTGCAAGCATCGCCCGTTCGATTACGGCCGATTCTTATGACAGCATTTTCTACAATATTCGGTATATTTCCAATTATCTTTGGGATTGGACCTGGTTCTGAAACCAGAAATCCTATGGCAATCGCAACGGTTGGCGGAATATTTTCATCTTTATTACTGACATTGGTTGTTGTTCCTGTAGTTTACACCTTGCTGGATGACCTAGTGCTGAAATTTACTGGGAAAGGAGGCGGATAGAAAAAAACGTCTTGGCTCTGCAGGCGACCAGCCACATCGAATCAAATACCGGCATTTGACCAGGGCTTAAAGTTGTGTAAGATTGGGTTTTAATTTATCACATCCTAAAAATGGAGCTATTGCAACATCAAGAAACAAGACCTGACCCCTTTTCATCCTTGGTATCTTCGTGGCAGCGGCTTGATTTATCTTGATTATATAGTTCCCTCTCCGTAAAATACGGCAAGCTAAAGATATGCAGAATAAGTAATAGCTTACCGAAATAAAGTAAAAGAATGTGATAATTGGAGAGTCGAAAATAAAGTTAGGTTTTTAAAAAGAAGGAGGATTGTGATATGGAAGACAAACATCCTTATGTCACAAGTAGTGGTCCCCTCATACAGTTTATAAACCACTTAAGAAAATCATTCCCTGCACAAATCACATCTGATACCTTAAGAAACTTGGATATGCTAAGAAGAACGAAAGCTACGTTATAAACATCTTGCGATTTATAGGAGTTATCGACGAGAAAGGGAAAAAGACGGAAAAAGCTGGCAAAATATTTTCTCAACATGAAGACAACGCTTTTCAAGAAGAATTTTCAGCATTAGTAAAGGAATCATATCATGAGATTTTTACTCTGTATTCAGAAGCAGCCTGGACTTTGGATTTAGACACTCTAATCACATTCTTTAGACAAACAGATCATACTACTGCAATTGTAGGCAAAAAACAGGCCAACATCTTCCTCGCTCTTGCAGCGTTATCTGGGTATGGTGAAATTCCTGAGCCGAAAACAAGTACATCAACAGTAAAAGCAGAAAAAAGTAAAAAGATTGATTCTGCTAAGCAATCGATCGAGAAACGAAAAAAATCTCTAATTGGTAATACTGATCCATCTCAGGGTGTACGCAATGCTTTTGGTCTTACTGTAAGAATTGAAATTAACTTACCAGCTGAGGGAAATCAGGAAACTTATGATAGAATTTTCAAAAGCATAAGAGAAAATTTGCTCAATGGATAACCCACTTTTTACCTTTGAAAAGATTGTGAGGAAAGCTTTTCAGTTTACAGATGTTGATGCAGAAATACTTGAAGCTCAGCATCCGTTTGAAACTCGAAACATACATCAGGATCTTCCTGATATCGTAAAGAAGTTATTCGATGACGGGCATTATTCTCAAGCAACTTTCGAGGCATTCAAGTTTGTAGATAAAGAAATCCAGAGATTATCTAGATCGTCAGAGACAGGCTTTAAACTAATGATGCAGGTGTTTGCCGAAGCATCACCCGTGATAGCGATTACGCCTAACTCAAATATCTCTGAAAAAGACGAACAAAAAGGCTATCAATTTCTATTTGCTGGAAGTGTGCTTGCGATTCGAAATCCAAGGGGCCATGAGTACGCAATTAAAGATTCTCCCGATCTTTGTCTAGATCATCTCTGCCTTGCATCAATACTTTTGCGGAGACTTGAACAGGCTGGTTTTACGATAAAGAAGATATAACAAGATGGTATTGGAGTTGTTGGATTAGTTTTGTTTAACTCAACTTTATACCTATTGCAAGCAGTTATAAAGTGTAGTCTCAATTATTATAATTGGAGTTACCGCCTTTAATGTAGGTTCGGCAACTACATGTTAGGGAGGGTGATTGGCTTTTTCCTTCACCCCCCACCGAGCCTCCACCATCAAAGAGGAGAACTGATTGTTTGAAATTTCATACATTTAAATAGCAGTCATTCCACTTTTCGAATCTGCAATAAGACGCATTTGTTAATAATTATTCAGCTATTCGCCAAGCTACAGTGCCTTCTGGGTGTTCGTACCAGCCGGGGTCATCGTACCCAGTAATACCCTCGCGCACCTTTAACACGGTAAACATCCCGCCCATCTCAACTGGACCAAATGGTCCTTTCCCGGTCATCATAGGGAGTGTGTTTCTTGGTAAGGGCATGTTCATTTCGGCCATTTCGGCCATTCCGCTTTCGCCCATTGCCATATAATCTGGTAGGAGATTCTGGACTTTCTGTTCCAATCCTTTTTGTTTTACACCTATCATGTTTGGTACGGTATGACTCATAGCATTCATGGTGTGATGGGTCTTGTGGCAGTGAAAAGCCCAGTCTCCGGGTGCATTGGCCACGAACTCTATGTCACGTGTGGTACCCGGTGGAACGTTGGCTGTGGTCTCAGGCCACTGTGCAGAGGGTGATATCTGCCCACCATCAGTGCCAGTAATCTTGAAGTTATAACCATGCAGGTGGATCGGGTGAGAATCCATACTTAGGTTAGCAATCCGTATACGCACACGATCCCCCAGACGCGCTATCAACGGCGCAGTACCTGGGAAAACGCGACTATTGAACGTAAAGAGGTTGAAATCGGTCATGATGTTTGGATTTGGAGTACTTGTGCCAGGTTCGACTAACCATTCCTGCAGGAAGATGCAGAAGTCCCGGTCGATCTGAGGCTGCTCCGGCTTCTTTGGATGTATAATGAAAAAGCCCTCCATTCCCATTGCCATTTGCACCATCTCATCGGCGTGCGGGTGATACATCTGCGTGCCGTGCTGACGGAGGGTAAATTCATAGGCATAGGTCTCGCCCGGTTTAATTTGCGGCTGGTTCAATCCTCCGACACCGTCCATACCATTTGGCAGGAGTACACCGTGCCAGTGGATCGTTGTATGTTCTGCAATCTTGTTGGTGACTAAGATGCGTACACGATCACCCTCCACCACCTCAATCGTCGGGCCTGGTGTCTGTCCGTTATAACCCCAGCAATTAACGATCATTCCTGGCGCAAACTCCCGCTTGACTGGCTCGGCGATCAAGTGAAATACTTTAACACCATTGTCCCACTTCCAGGGGAGTGTACTCCCATTGGGTATAATTACCGGTGTATATGACAAACCTTGTATGGGTGACATAATAGGGGAGGGCTGTGTAGTGGTCTGTGTGCCTATTGCTTCGAGTTGTTTGCGGCCTAGCAACATGGAGACACCGCCAGTTAGCAATGCCGCTGCGCTGGAAAGAAGCATTTTGCGTCGAGTAATCATGATTAATCTCCTTAATGCTGATGAATAAGTTCAAATGATTTGGATGGCTGTGTAGCTGATTGTTCCACCGGTTGTGTGGGCGGTTGCGGAGTTTCAGCTATATCTCTCAGGCGACCCCCAACGGCTCGATCCACGTCAGACCTTGCGGTCCAATAATCCCTCAACGCCTCGATGTATTCGCGGCCTGCGTTGATCTGGTTTTGTTTCGCCAGGAGCAACTCATAAACCCCAATAAGCATGCCATTGTAATAAAGCTGTGACTCATCCACAATACGTTGCCGCAGGGGGAGAACGACGTCGTGGTAGTATTTGACAACATTTCTGGATGCCATTAACCGGTCACGTGCCTCCCGGACCTCCGAACGTATATCAATTGACAGGGAAGAGAGACGCTGCTGGCTCTGCCGCAACTGTGCCTCTATCCTGGCGATCTTTGCCTGTCGTTGATCAAAGATTGGAAGTTCGATTGTCAGGTGAGGTCCTGTAAGATTTACGCCATCGGCGACATCGTGCTCAGTATCAACGCCAAAGTCGAGCATAGAAACATACCGGAACTTTTTCGTCAATAACAGGGCATGAGCAATGGCTTGTGTTTCGTGATGTGCAGCGGCAATATCCAAGCGTTGCGATACAGCCGTAGATTCCAGATGCTCCAGGGCGACTTCGGCTTTTGGTAGCTCTGGCAGCCTATTAGGAAGTTTCCATGTTGTATCTGTCCCCCAAAGCCACATCAGGCGATTCAAACGCTCACGGTCAGCAATAATCATGGTCTCTATGCGCACGACATCAAGCTTCGCCTGAGCGTGGAATCCCTGCTGATTGGTTAGGTCAAGCGTTCTTAAAGTACCAGCCTCATGCTGGCGACCAGCAATGTCCGCTGCGGCTTCTGTAGCCCGGGACACTGTTCGGCGCATCTCCAACATTTGCTCATCTGCCAGCAGAATATAATAAGCTGACCGCACCTCCGCGGCAAGGTTCAATATTGCATTACCGATACGCAACTTCTCTTGTTCAAACTGCTCAGCAGCTACCTTCTTCCTCAACGGACGCACAAACAAATCAAGAAAATCCTGATCCACCGAAAACTCGGTGTTAGTACTGCGATGTCCGCCTATAGCCTTATCCTGAAATCGGAAGCTGGCCAAAAAAACAGGGTTTCTCAGCAAACCGGCCTGAACAACATCAGCCTGAGCAATTCCAAGGTCTTCATACGTTGCCTGTAAGGATCGGTTGTTGAGCAGTGCAATCTGCACGGCCGCGTCCGGGGTTAATTCCTGCCGCAGCATGGACCGAACAGCATCAGCAACCGCAGTATCCTCAGGTGTACCCTGATTCCAATGCACCCGCCAACCAATGCGTTGTTCTATAAGCTTCTGGACATCCGGAAATCCAGCCTCTTTAGGAACCGATGCACAGCCAATAACTACTCCAATACACATGAGCGTTATAAATTTGGCTATCAATCTATGTGTCATTATTTACCCTCCGTTTCGGTTTTGGAAGGTTCTTTCGGAACTAGTTTCATCCCACACTCAGGGCATTTGCCTAGGCTTGATTGTATTACTTCGGGGTGCATTGGGCAGGTGTACATTGTGGCTGTGGTTGTGGGGAGACGTGTAGGAGCAGTTGGTTCGGCAGTTGGTTGTTCCGCTGTGACAGGAACCTCGCTTTGGAGCCAATTAGGCCGTGGAGAAAACGCAGCTTCCGGGGCGTTAGGATTTGCAGGGTCGTTGGTAGATATTGGTAGTTGGAGTGTATGGCTAGCACAACCCGTCAACAGTGTCAAATACAAAACGGTCGTTACTATCCGTACTATCATTGTCATTCCCCCACTTGAAAGGGCAACCAAAATTACTATTCGAAAGCGTAAAACAATATTACTGGTAATTCAATTCTTAGTTATACAATCATGCCCGTTTCTGCAATACTGGAATCATTTTTTAATGCCTTCATTAACTTGTGTTCCTTGTGCCAGGCGTTCAGACAGGGGATTATGAAGACACTGACCAGCGCCATGGCCATGCCTCCAATAGAGGGGATCGCCATGGGTTTGGCTACTTCGGCACCAGCTCCAGTTGCCCATAGGATGGGAACGAGTCCAATAAATGTAGTGGCGGCCGTCATCATACAGGGCCGTATCCTGCGCGTGCCTGCCATCAAGATGGTATCGCGTATATCCTGAACATTTTTCATCTTTTTTTTGCCAAACAAATCATTAATATAGGTAGTAATAAGAACGGAGTCGTCATCCACAATGCCAAAGATGGAGATAAAACCTACCCAGACGGCAACACTAAAGTTGTATCCAAATAAGTATTGAAGCCAGACGCCACCTGCAATGGCTGTAGGAATCCCTGCAAACAGGATAAACATTGTTTGTGGAAAAGATTTAAACGCCATAAAAATCAGGAGAAAACCAACAAACATTGCCAAAGGTACAAGGATTTGTAATTTCTTCCTGGCCCTGACCTGATTTTCATACTGACCGCTCCACTGAATGAAGTACCCATGGGGTAACATTACCTTTTTTGCTACAACTTTCGAAGCCTCTTCTACAAAGCTTAGAGGGTCTCTACCACGGACGTTCATAAGGACATACGCCCTCAGGAGTGCGTTTTCACTACTGATCATGGCAGGCCCCATTACGTAACGGATATCTGCAACTTGCGTAATGGGGATAAGCGCACCTGTAGAACTGGAGACATAAATTCTTTTCAATGCGTCAAAGTTATCCCGCAGTTCCCGAATGTATCTGACCCGCACAGGGTATCGTTCACGACCTTCTATCGTAGTCGTGATATTTTCTCCTCCAATGGCTGTCTCAATGATGTCCTGTACATCCCGGATATTGATACCATAGCGTGCGATTTCCTCACGTTTAATCTTGTATTCCATATAGGGTTTTCCCGTAACCCGCTCTGCATAAAGGTCTGCCACCCCAGGGACATCGCGCAACGCCTTTTCTACGTCAATGGCCAACTGTTGTATGACGTTCAGGTCTTGCCCAAAGACCTTGACACCAACTGATGTACGGATACCGGTAGACAACATGTCAATCCTGTTCACAATCGGTTGTGTCCATATATTTGCCACGCCAGGTATTCTCGTTGCTTCGTCTATATCCTTGATGATCTCCTGTTTTGTAATCCTTCGTTCATAAGGAAGAAACCAATGAAAAACAGGGTGGAGGAATGAGGGTACATAGTTTAAGAATTTGTACTCTATTTTCTTTTTATGCCATTCCTCTTTTGGTTTTAAGGCAACAACGGTCTCAAACATCTCGACAGGTGCCGGGTCTGTAGGGGTCTCTGCCCTGCCTAATTTTCCGACCACTGTATCAACTTCAGGAAAGGACTTAATAATCATATCTTGCTTTTGCATAATTTTAAGGGCTTCTGTTAATGATACACTGGGTAACATCACAGGCATAAAGAGGATAGAGCCTTCATCCAGAGGGGGCATGAATTCTCTTCCCAGCCTCATTGCGGGAAAAACGGAAGAAACAACAATGGCGAGCGGAATGGCTAGAAATGCCTTTTTATGGTCCAGTACCCACCGAAGGACAGGCTGATACCCATTCAAGAGCATTCTTGAGGCATAATTTTCTTCCATGGGCTTTATTTTGCCCTTGAGGAGAAAGGTACAAAGCACGGGTGTCAGGGTAATTGCCATGATGACCGACGACCCAATGGCAATGGTCTTTGTCCAGGCCAGTGGAGTAAAGAGCTTTCCTTCTTGCCCGGTAAGTCCAAATACCGGAAAGAACATAAAAATTGTGGTCAATGCTGCAAAAAATATAGAGCCGCCGACTTCTTTGGATGCGTCAAGGATGATCTGTGCCCTGCTTTTCTTGTCTTTTTGTTCCAGGAGGTTTCTATAGATATTTTCCGTCATGACGATGGCCATATCGCTTACCTCGCCAATGGCAATGGCGATACCCGTGAGGGACATGATGTTTGAGTCAATACCCATAAAATACATGCACAGGAAGGATATAAGTATGGATACGGGAAATCCAAGACAACAGATAAAGATGCTCCGAACGTGCAACAGGAATATCACTACGACAATGGAGGTAACAATGATTTCTTCTATCAGCGCATCTTTAAGGGTGTCAATAACACGATGGATAAGTCCTTCCCTGTCATAAAAAGGCACAATCTTTACCCCCGGCGGCAACCCCGGTTCGATCTCTTTGATCTTCTTTTTTACTCTCTTTATTATCTCTAAGGGATTTTGGCCTTGGCGCATGATAACGATGCCACCGGCTACCGGAGCGCCTTCCTTGTCCAGCGCCCCACGCCTGAAATCACCACCCACTTGGACAGTCCCGATGTTTTTAACAAATATAGGTACGCCGTTATTACTGCCCACGGTGATGTTTTCAATATCGGTAACATTTTTGATGAATCCAAGGCCGCGTATGATGAACTCCATATTGTTACTTTCCACAACCTTTGCGCCAACGTCTATATTGCTTTTGCCAACGGCTTCATACACCATCCCCACGGTCATGTTATATGCCAACAGTTTGTTAGGATCAACATCGACCTGATATTGCTTAACGAAGCCACCCACGCCTGCTACTTCTGAGACGCCTTCAACGGCATTTAGTTGATAGCGGATGTACCAATCCTGGATAGAGCGCAGTTGTCCCAGGTCATATCCTTCGCCTTCCACGGTATACCAGAAGATTTGTCCTAGTCCTGTGGCATCGGGGCCGAGCTTGGGTGTGACGTCTTTAGGCAGCAATTGTTGGATAAAGTTTAATCTCTCCAGAACCCTGGAACGCGCCCAGTAAAAATCGGTCTTTTCCTTAAAGATAATAAATATCATGGAAAAACCAAATCCCGATTGGGAACGTATAACCTTTACGCCGGGTACACCGAGTAGATTAACCGTTAGGGGATAGGTAACCTGATCTTCCACGTCCTGCGGACTGCGTCCAGGCCAATCGGTAAAGACGATGCACTGGTTTTCTCCAATATCAGGTATGACATCCATGTTGATATTCTTTAATCCGAAGACGCCGCCGAATATCACCATGAGGTAAAAGCAAATGACGAGGAATCGGTTTTTTAAGCAGATTTCAATAAGTTTGTTGATCATAATTTATTTAATCTGGTTTTTTTAGCACAGAGAACACACTGAGAAACAGAGAAAAAATGAAGTTGTTAACGGCTTTCCTTATGCAGTTATTTGTTTTAAGAGTAAAGTTTTTAATCTCCGTGACTTGGGATGAATAGTTATTTTTGTTCTTCCTTAAATTCCATCGCACCGCCGTACAGGGCACTGGCTCCTCCTGTAAGCTGGCTCTGAGAGTCAATGAGGAAGTTGGCTGATGTGACAACCTTGTCTCCCTCCTCAAGACCTTCTAAAACAGGATAATAATCACCAGCCTTTGTACCGAGAGTTACTTCCTTTCCGACATATTGTCCGTTGCCTTTGTCTATATAGACAATTTTTCGAATGCCTGTATCCAATACTGCAGTGGCTGGAATAGCTAATACCTGTGTGGTTTTCTCAAGATGCATTACACACTTGGTACAATCAGCAGGTTTATCAGAGGTCACATCAGGATGCATTGGGCAGGCATAAACGCTGCGTTTTTTAGGCTCTATTTTTTTTACCTTAATTCCCAAATCTTCCTTTACCTCCCAACGACCCATTCGTCTCTTGCAATCGGGACATTCACCCGGTTTGTCAGATGTCATACAGGCCATGGGACACATGTATACGAATTTTTGCTTCTTGTCACCGGTGGGTAAAGTTATGGTTATACTCTTTTGTAACATCATGCCGCACATGGGACATGACTTGGGGGCTGTGGCAAGATCCCATTCTTGAGGACAAATACACGTTAACTTTTCGCCGGAAATTCCAACGGGTATCTCCCGTTTCTCAAGATGCATACCACATAGTGGGCAATCTCCTGGGGCTTTTGATGCATAGCATTTCATAGGACAGATATATTCGTATTCAATTCCTTCTTGTTGCATTGATGAATCGCTCGTAGTGGCTAAACCCGTTTTGGCAGGGGGTTTCATTTCGAAGGGGATATTATCCTCTGGGCATATACCCGGTCTGCTGGACTTTATTTCAGGATGATTGGGACAGACATAATCCAGTCCACTTACATAGATTTCACCCTGCTTTTCAAGTTCTTCAACAGGTATCCGTATCCGGGCATTGATATACATAGAAGGTTTAAGTTTCATTTGGTGGTTGGGGATATCACATCGTATCTTTACTGAGCGTGTCTTATCATCCAGAAATGGTTCTATAAAAGATATCCTTCCTATAAATGCCTCTCCCGGATATGTCGGCGTTGTGACTTCTACTTCCTGCCCGATCTTGATCCATGACATTTCATACTCATAGATGTTTGCCTTCATCCATACATTCGAAAGATCTGCGACGGCATATATCATTTCACCCTGCATGACATATTGTCCTTCTAACGTCTTTTTCTCAGTGACAATGCCGCTAATGGGTGCATATATTACAGTATGTTGTTTTATTTTTTTGTTTTTTGCAAGCTCTTCAATCTGTTTATCTGTAATACCCCACCATAATAATCTCCCTTTTGATGCTTCAATGAGCGATTTAGCGCCGTTTACTACTTCTTCAAAAGGACTTTCTTTGACTTTTTCAAGGGTTTCAAGCGCCAACAGATATTCTTCCTGAGTGGATACAAGATCAGGGCTATATATCCAGACCATGGACTCTCCCTTTACAACCTGTGTACCTGTGAAATCAACAAATAATTTATCAATCCTGCCTGGAATCCATGCAGAGACTATGGACTTGAGCCGTTCGTCAAATTCAATTAATCCCACGGTATAAATATCTTTGGTTAAAGATCTGAAGCCAACCGTATCCGTTTTGACTTGTGCCAGTTTGCGTGCTCGCTCACTCAGTTCTATGGTGGCCAGTGCGCCGACTTCTTCAACGCCCGCACCCTTTTCATACACAGGAACCAGGTCCATAGCGCAAATGGGACATTTCCCTGGTTTGTCCATTTTAACGGAGGGATGCATGCCGCAAGTCCAATAAAGGATCTTCTTTTCTCTTAGTTCTTCAGCGCTTGCGGAAGAAATAAAATTTGATCCATCTTGTTGAAACGCTTTGTAATGGGTTTTTATGCTAAAATGTATGCCAAAAAGGACACTGGGGATAGCAAGCACGGGTATTATAAAATATTTATTGTGAAGAAACTTTTGCTTAAAGGACATATAACACTCCTTTCGTAACTTTCATGGTAAATGTTCAGCCACCAGTGACCAGCATTTAGCTTTTGGCATAGCCGCTGATAGCTGAAAGCTAATCGCTGGTTTTATTGCGTCAACTGCATACCCACAACCCTTTCCATGTTTGCCAGGTTTTGTTCAAAATCAGTCAGCGCCCTATAGTAAAGTAGCCTCGAATTTAAAAGAATCCTCTGGCTATCAATTAGGGTAAGGAAATCCACCTTGTCTGCCTCATATCCGATTCGTGCGGCTTTTAAGGATTGTTCTGCCTGTGGGATTATGCCTGTTTTATAGAGATTTACCGTGCTTTCGGATGATTGTATTTTGACCAAAAAATCTTTGACCTCAAATAATGTCTTGTTGTTGATAAAGCGATAGTCTGACTTAGCAGCATTCAGGTCTTCTTTTGACTCTTTAACTTTTGAACGATTCTTAGGCCAAAGCCACGGGACATTGATCGTGATGGTAGATGCCCATGTATCGGACCGTCTATCTTCCTGCATATATTCCACCATCGGTTCAAAGTCTGAATAGTAATAATCTTTTTTTGAAAGTTTTAAGTTTGCATCGTTCCTTTTAACGGCGTGGTCAAACCTTTTAAGCTCAGGACGATTTTTAACAGCAAGGTCTTCTAATTCTTTTATCGTTAAAGTTAGGGTATGCTTTTCAAAGGGGCGGGGTCTTCCCAATGGAGTCTGTGTGGGTCTGTCTAATAATGTATTTAAACGGGCGTTAATTGATTCCGTTTCCTTGTTTAAAACTATAAGGTTATTCGCTAATGTAGATAATTCGACCTGTGCTGCAAGTGCATCCCTCTGGGTAGCCTTGCCTACGGAATATTTTGTTTCTGCGATTTTGGTAAATTTGCGCAGCAGATCCCTATTTTCCTCTGTAATATTAATAGCATTGTCAATATAATAAAGTTCGTAGAAGGCGGATTTTACGAGGGCTATAATCTCTTGTATTTTTGCCTGCAATTCCTTTTCTACCATGTTAGACTCTTCGATTGCCACTTCACTCCTGAGACGCAGTTTCCCCGGGAATGGTATTTTTTGTGAAACACCGTACCGCTGTTGAAGCATTTCTGTTTGCCCATTAATATTTATCGGATTATTTGACATATCAAATGACCCGGCGCTGATGGATGGATCTTCCAACGACTTAGCCTGTGAAATTCTTGTCTTTGCAGCATTCATGCGTTTCTGCGCAGCAATAATCTCAGGGTTGTGTTCCACAGCTTCTTGGATTAACCATTTTAAATCCAAAGACTCTTTTGGATTGTTAACTTCTGTAATAACATTTTTGGGACTTATTTGTGTCTGAGTTTTACTGTTAATCTTTTCTTCAGCAAAAATGGTTGTAATGGAGGGAATAAGAAGGATGAACAGCAGCATAAATTGTTTGGATGGTATTCTAGCCATGCTACGCTCCGCAGGAAATACAATAATGCAAAACCACAAAAAGATTGTTTTTGAAGTCGTTAGTTAGAGTCTTCAGTGTGTAAATACGCAATCTTCAACTTACAACTTTTAGCCTACATCTCGAAGCAGGTAACGATTAGATTAGCCACATTTTACCATGCGGCATATCTTTGTTTTACACCCCATTGTATGATTTGATGTAACAGGTTTATAAAACAAGGATAAAAAGATTGTTGCCATAACAAAAAACGACAAAAGACACGAAAGATAAAAACACGCCTCTTTTCTTGGAAAGAGACGTGCCTTACCAAAGTCGGTGGATGTTCCTTGTGGTTCCAACAAGCGTTTTATTCGGTCTTCTAAAACTTCTCGCCTACTATAAAACGAGATGGGGGGGGATGTAATACTTATCGCATTAGATTTAGATAATTTTACGAGCGCACTTGCAAGCTCTAAAGGTTCTCTAGAGAAATTCACAGCATTGTCGTCTGCCGCCTTTTCGGAGGCTACAGAAAATAGGTTTAACAAATAATGATTAATGGGGAGGAAAAAGTTAAGTGCATAGAGTACCTGTATGATAAATAGTTTTAACGGAACGTTATTGTCTTTATGATGTTTTTCGTGGAGAATTACTGCTAAGAGTTCTTTTATGGTTAGATATGAGCAAATACCCTTAGATAAATATATTTTTGGTTTCCAAATTCCAGATGTAAAGGCAAAACGTAGTTTGGCATTATCCAAAAGCACAACTTGGCTACAAAGATGTTCATTAGAGATAAGATTTTTTAGTTTAGGGTGATTGTTAAGGAATACGGGAAGGGCTGTGGAAAGAGTAAATGTATAGTTTCGTGATAACATCAAGCATGTTTTATGAATGGCCATACAAATTCCAACGAAGAGGATAATGATACAACACCATGGAAACATTATAGAGAATGTGTGTAAAGTAAAAAAACATTTTAAACAAATACTACCACAACATGTAACAGTATCATAAGCAGATTTGGTATCGGATATATATCCTTTTATACCAATTGCGATACCCGTAATCACGATACACAAGATTACAAAGTTAATAAATACAATAGTCGCAAAATATAATTGGGCTTTCTCTTGCTGGTTATTGAAAAAGTACTTCATACGGTGTTCTCTGAACCCTTGTTTAAAATTCTTTGCGTTCTAGTAGTAAATGATTGTTTTTGCCTTTTAGACTCAATCAGTTTCGAAAAATATTCTATCTTGTCTGGGTCTATTTGTGCCATATAGTCAATAAAGTGTACTATTGCCGTCTGTAAAGAAAATCCAGAGACTCCTTCCACAACCTTTTTTGATACGAGTTCATAAAACTGTTCTCTTGTATGAGTAGGCTTATAAAAATACGCCTTTCTAACTTTTCTTTTCTTAAGAAGGCCTTTTTTGGCCATTCGATTAGTTACGGTAATTATTGTTGAATAAGAGACATCCCTGTCGGCAGAAAAGATGTCTAAAATGTTTTTTACTGAAGACTCTCCGCGTTGCCACAATACCTCCATAATATCCTTCTCTAGAGTCCCAAGTACCTGGTTTAACCCTTCTTTGAAAGGATTAAAATTAAATTTTAAATCTAATTGTTTATTCATATTTAGGTTACACTATGACTTGTAATATATAATATACATTTTCAAATATTATATTCTACATATTGTAAAATATGCAAGTAAAAATTTACGCTAATTGATTAATTTGATATTATTGCTATAATGTGCATCTGAGTTATTTATTTTATGTACCAAAGTTGCAAACACTATAGAATGATATTATAGAATTATAAAGGGGACTTCTATTATGAAAATACTTGTGACTGGCGGCGCAGGCTTTATTGCATCTCATCTAGTAGATAGATTAATTGCAGAAGGGCATCGTGTTATTGTGATTGATAACCTTTCTGCAGGACGAAAAGAAAACGTCAATTCAAAGGCATCGTTTTACAAAATAGATATTTGTGATTCTAAAGCACTGGAGGAAATCTTCAAGAGCGAGAGACCGGACATTGTTGACCATCATGCGGCTCATATTGATTTGAGAAAATCTGTAGAGATGCCAGTTTATGACGCTACAATAAATATTTTAGGTTCTCTAAATCTTTGTGAATTTTCAAAAAAATATCATATTAAAAAATTCATATACGCTTCAACCGGGGGCGCTGTTTACGGGGAACCAAAGAAGTTGCCAGTTAATGAAACACACCCAGTAGAGCCGCTATCGCATTACGGAGTAAGCAAACATACCGTAGAACATTATGTATCTATTTTTTATAAATTATACGGAGTAAATTTTACCGTATTAAGGTATCCAAATGTGTATGGACCAAGACAATCTCCACATGGGGAGGCCGGAGTGGTGGCAATATTTAGTGAGTTAATACTTCAGAACAAACGTCCAACTATTTTCGGTGACGGTTCTAAGACTAGAGATTATGTTTACGTTGAAGATATCGTAACTGCAAATCTAAAAGTTATTGATAACCTAGGAAATAACGAAATCTACAATCTCGGTTGGGGAAAAGAAATTTCAGATTTAGAAGTATTCCAAGCCGTTAGAAGGGCGCTAGAATCAGATGTTGAACCTATTTTTAGCCAAAAGCGCCCTGGCGAAATTGATCATATGAGTTTGGATAGCTCAAAGGCAACGAAAGAACTTAAATGGAAACCAAAGACAACCTTTGAGGAAGGTGTAAAACTAGCAACTAAGTATTACAAAGAATTAAGCAAACGTTAATACAGCGAGATTATTATCGTTTTGTCCATTGGAAGCTTTTCCTAGCACCCTTTTGTCCGTATTTCTTGCGTTCCTTCATCCTGCTATCTCTTGTTAAAAATCCCTCTTCGCGCAGAGTATCAACAAATGCAGCATCTGATTTGGCTAAGGCACGTGCAATACCAAGCGATATTGCTCCCGCTTGGCCAGTTATACCTCCTCCTATAACATTAACCAACACGTCAAACGCTCCTTGTGTTTTTGTTGCTTTTAAAGGAGATCGTACTACACCTCTATCTCGGTCTATAGGAAAATAGTTTTCTAAATCTTTATTATTTATTACAATTTTTCCGATACCTTTCTTTATTCGTACTCTTGCAATGGACGTTTTACGTCTTCCTGTACCCCAAATATATTGTTCTACTACCATTTTTTCTCCTTCAATTAATTGCGGATAACTAATTCCTTTGGTTGTTGTGCTTGATGTGGATGCTCAGCACCTGCATAAATCTTTAATTTTTTCAACATAGCTTTTCCCAGCCTTGATCTGGGCAGCATCCTCTTTACTGATCGGTTAAACACCTTTTCAGGCGCAGTTTCAAGGGTTTTACCCACCATGCGTTTTCTCAAACCGCCCTGAAAGTGAGTCACATAGTAATGAATCTTTTCCTTCATTTTTTTCCCAGTAAGTTTTACTTTGCTTGCATTGGTAATAATAACAAAATCCCCAACATCAACATGGGGTGTATATTCTGGTTTGTGTTTACCCTGAAGGACTCTGGAAACAGTGGTTAGCATTCGTCCAAGAGTTTTGTCCTGGGCATCTACTATATACCAATTCCTTTTTACATGCTCTTTTTTGGCCATAAACGTATTCATTTTATAATATTCCTTAAACTGAGTGTATCAAAAAAAGCGCCTTATACAAGATAAGGCGCCTTTTTATCCTAAACTACTTAAAATTACGATTCTATTTGTGACAAGGGCAAGGATCTGTTTTGCCCGATTCACATTTATCTTTACATTTTGCGTCTTTTGGGCAAGCACAAGGTCCCGCAAAAGTATTAACAACACCAACGCTAAAAACCAAAGCACCTACAAACGCCATTGTAATACCAATTTTTTTTAACATTTTATATTCCTCTTAAAAATTTTAAACATCAAATAATAAGCAAAAATATTATAGTGATTATTTACTTCTTACACGTACAATCTTTGGATTTTCCTGAACAATGACTGCATGGACATCCTTCCGGACACTCACATGCGCCGGCGATAGCAGATTTAACAAGCATTGGAACGTTTGTTAAACCAACCCCAAACATAAGAGCTCCAAACACCATTAAAGAAATATAAAATTTTCTCATAACCCACCACCTCCTTATTTTCAAAATTCTTTGGAATACTGAATAAGTAAAATATGCACTATTGCTTAGAATTTTCTAAAAAGAGCAAAATACTACAATTAGCACTAAAAATATAACAAAACCTACGTATATTGTCAATTATATTTTAATCTAATTAATTGTAAGATTGGTTTTTAATTGACTTGTTAATAATATGTCATTAACATACTAACTTTTATATGGGATATTTTACTTTACTTCTTTTTACAAGACAAATCTGTCTATATGCCACAAGAAATTCTAATAGATTTAAACACTTTGGATTTAAATAAGCCAATAGTGGATATGGAAGCTATTAGAGCTGTTATACCTCATCGTTATGAAATGGAGCAATTGAGCGGCATTATAAAATTTGATCCAGAACAAAAGATTATTGTGGGGTATAAAAATGTTTCAAACGATGAATTTTGGGTGCGTGGACACATTCCTGGGCGTCCACTCATGCCGGGAGTGTTGATGTTAGAAGCTGCGGCACAGTTGTGTACCTATTATTACAAAAAAACTACACATGATAATCGTTTTCTGGGTTTTGGCGGAGTTGATAAAGTTAAGTTTCGTGGAAAGGTTGTGCCAGGGGACAAACTTATATTAATTGCAAAAAACAACGAATTACGTTTGCGCAGGGCTACATTTGATACGCAAGGTATTGTTAATGGTCGTTTGGTATTCGAAGGTGTTGTTATTGGAATGGTGGTGTAATTAGAGAATCCCTTATATCCTATTAGCTTGTAAATTATTGAGGATATTTAATTTTAAGATATCTTTAATATGCTTAATAAAATAGTCAGGTTTGATGTGTTTGTCTTGCTCCTTTAGATATGCTTTAAAATGCCTGCCGTGTTCAAACATTATTGTAATTACCCCCAAAAACTTTCCAGCGGCTAGCTCGTCGTCTATTTTATCACCAACACAAACAGTTTCTCCCGGTTTAGAATTATATCGTTGCATTATTTCCTTGAAGCAAATATTTTTTGTATAACCATTATTTCTGTCAGTAATCAAAATCTCGTCGAAATAATTATCTTTCAACCCTAGAACAGCTATTTTTCTCCTCTGTATTACTTCGTCGCCAGAAGAAACAAGAATCAACTTGTAACCATGTGCTTTTAGTTGAATTAGTGTATTCATAACATCGGGAAAGAGAGTAATATTGGTTATGTCCACGTGGATAAATTCATCTAACAATTCTTTTGCATACGTAGTTGGAAGATTGTAAAGCTCTACTATCTTTTCATAGATATTTGTCCGTATTCCGTATTTTTCTTCAATCTTTAATTGTAGTTGAAATGCTTTTTCTTCAGAACAATTAATTAGTCCGGCAATTGTCTTAGCAACCTTCCTCCTGCCACGCAATACAAGAGTACCGCTACAATCATAAAGGGTATCGTCAAGGTCAAAGATAAATACCTTAATTTTACTTTGATATCTTAACATACCATCATCTCAAATAAGCCTCCGTTACGTATCGGCGCATCATTCGATGGCTGTTAAAGTAATAAGCAATTTTGCTAATAGAATTTTTCATGATTTTTATCCATTGGTTTCTGTCATTATAAAACATAGGGATAATGACATTTTCCAATTTGTTGTATAAATCCTCAGCATCTTTCATATCATCAGTGTTAATAAGTGCAGACTCTGAAGGTTTGGGACCAATAGACCAACCTGTAATTCCCTCTATATGCCCTTCAATCCACCACCCATCTAAAATACTGAAATTGATTACTCCATTGTGTGCCGCTTTCATACCACTGGTGCCAGACGCTTCCCGCGGGCGTAAAGGTGTATTTAGCCAGACATCCACCCCAGAAACCAAATTTAATGCCATTTCCATATTATAATCTTTTAAAAATACCACTTTGACTTTGTCGTTAATAGTTTTCGAAAGATCAATAACTCGTTTTATTATATCTTTGCCAGGGGTGTCTTTGGGATGTGCTTTCCCCGCATAAACAATTTGAAACTTTCCCTTTTCGCTTATCTTTATAAGTTGTTCAAGATTTGAAAATATTAAGTCTGCTCTTTTGTATGAAGTAAATCTCCTTGCAAAACCAATGGTAACCACTTCCTGACTTAATTCTATACCAGAAGACTTTTTTATGTAATCAAATAATTCGTTTTTAGCTCGAAGATGTGCCTTCCACAATTCTTCATCAGGTATAATTTCAGCCCTAACGAATAATTCAGGTTCGTTTGCCCAACCAGCGATGTATTTGTTGTATAACTGCTTAAAACTTTCACATGTCCATGTAAAGGAGTGTACGCCATTTGTAATGGCATTGATTTCATATCCCGGAAATAGTGTTTTAGAAACCTCACCATGCTTCTTGGCAACACCATTGACATATTTACTCAGGTTTAACGCAAGTAGCGTCATATTTAATTGATACTCTCCACCTAGTTTCTTTAATAACTCAAATGGAACTATTTCACCAATAACTTTTTTTGCAAGTTCGTGAGAAAAATGATCATGACCTGCCTCGATAGGGGTGTGAGTAGTAAATACACACAAGTCTTTAACTGTGTCAATATCCCATATCCATTTCTCATCCCAGACACTTTCAACATCCTTTTTGTGTGTCAATAGCAATTCGAGTGTCAATAAACTGGCGTGTCCTTCGTTCATGTGAAATTTCTTAATATGAAATCCAAGGGCGTGAAGCATGCGGACCCCACCGATACCAAGCACAACTTCCTGTTTCAGACGGTAACAATCATCACCACCATAGAGTTGGGCTGTAATCTCTCTGTCTTCTTTTGTATTTTCTGCTAAGTCTGTGTCTAGATAGAGAACATCTACCTCTCCACCCGTTATACTTTTCACTTTATAGCACCAAGCTTGAATATATACATTACGTCCTTCGACTTTAACCTCGACCTTTTTAGGCAAGCGCGACATAAACTTGGATGGATCCCAGTCAACAGGGTATTCTATTTGTCTTCCATTATTATCAATATCCTGGCGAAAGTAACCTTTTTTTGAAATTAGTGTAATGGCAATTATTGGTATCTTAAGGTCTGCTGCCGATTTTAGTGTATCGCCTGCGAGAACACCCAAACCGCCGCTATAAGTTGGTATATTGTTGGAGAAACCAATCTCCATTGAAAAATATGCAATCTTTGCTTCGTTATTCATTTGTGATGGGACAAATAAGTTTATTCATCCTTTGAGTGAATATAATGTTTTCAGAATAATCTACCGGACAATCAATAACACTAAGACCACCTCGATTAAACGCATCTTTTAATATAGATCTCAACTCATTTGCATGTTCTACTTGATAGCCTTTAGCCCCAAAGCTTTCGGCATATTTAATAAAATCGGGGTTAGAGAATTCCACGAAGGCAGAACGCCCAAAGGTATTTAATTGTTTTGATTTAATTATGCCATAATAACCATCATTAATAATCAACGAAACAAATGATATTCTCAGTCTAGCAGCCGTTTCCAACTCCTGAGAATTCATTAGAAAACCACCGTCTCCCATAATTGCAATGACTTGTCGTTCAGGATAGACTAATTTTGCAGCAATGGCGCCAGGTAGTGCTATACCCATGGATGCAAAACCATTTGATATTATACATGTTTTGGGTTTGTAAACAGGATATATGTGCGAAACCCATAGTTTGTGAGCGCCCACATCGCAAATTAAAATATCATCCGGTTTTAATGTTTCACGCACATCACACAATATCTTCTGCGGTTTCATGGGAAACGATTTATCGTTGCACATGGTCTCGCACTCTTCCAAAATCCTGTTTCGCAAAACACTGACAATGTGTTTTGTGTTTTTAATTTTGATAATACCTGATAAATGATCGAGTGTTGTTGAAATTCTACCGATTACTTCCATATCAGCATTATAATAGGCATCTACTTCGCTGGGAGTGGAGTCTATGTGAAGTATTTTTTTGGCTTTGTGTGGATTCCACTTTTGCGGATGGTATTCTACAAAGTCATATCCGATGGCAATAATCAAGTCAGCCTTATCAAATCCACAGGAAATATAATCATCTGCCTGTAAACCAATTGAAAGTAATGAAAGAGGACAATCGTCAGGAATAGCGCCTTTGCCCATAAAGGTAGTAGCCACTGGAATATTTAATTTTACTGCGAAGTTAATCAAAGATTCACTCGCTTGTGATCTAAAAACTCCATTTCCTGCAAGAATAATCGGATAATTTGCATCAGAAATTAATTTTGCAGCTATTTTTAATGTCTCTTCCGTGGGGTAGGGGACATGAACCTCCTCCTTTAAAGGAATGGGCTGAACTACAATATCAGACTTTGCAACATCTTCCGGAATATCAATATGAGTTGCGCCAGGTTTCTCCATCTGTGCTAGTTTAAATGCCTTTCTAACAACTTCGGGAATGATATCGGCGGTATGAACAAGAGTGTTCCATTTCGTGATGGGTTTAAATAAGCCAACGGTGTCCATATATTGATGCGATTCTTTATGCATACGGTCAAGACTTGCCTGCCCAGTGATCGCAACAAGAGGTACTCTGTCGAGATTTGCATCAGCAACACCAGTTACAAGATTAGTAGCACCTGGTCCAAGAGTAGATAAACAAACGCCTGCTTTGCCTGTCAAACGACCATACACATCAGCCATAAAGGCTGCGCCTTGTTCATGGCGTGTTGTTACAAACCTAATCTTTGAACCAACCAGTGAGTTGAGGATATCTATGTTTTCTTCACCGGGTATTCCGAATATATATTGGACACCTTCGTTCTCTAAACATTTTACGAGTAGATCAGATGCTTTCATAGATTTATTAATTAAATAGAACGTAGATAAATTGAGAATAATCTGCCTTTATATTAAATAAAACTAAATTAAATATGTATCGGTTTATCAACTGCGGCATGGGCTGCTTCCAGGATAGTTTCTGAGAGGGTAGGGTGGGGGAATATGGTATTTGATAACTCAAATACCGTTCCTTCCAAAATATTGGTCAATGACATACCCCACAACAGCTCCCCAACATTAGGTCCAATAGCATGCATACCCAAAATCTCACCGTATTTCTCATCTGTAATTATCTTTATAAACCCATCCTCACACTCTCCGTCAATAATTGCCTTACTGTTAGCAATAAATGGAAATTTTCCAACTTTTATTTTATGACCTTTATTCTCTGCCTCTTCTTGTGTAAGTCCTATACTGGCTGTTTGTGGAAAGCAATAAGTTACTCGAGGTATATTTTGATAATTTATTGGTATTGTTTCTTTGCCTGCAATATGACAAACAGCATGTATCCCCTCGTTCGATGCTTTATGTGCAAGAAGTGGGGGTCCTGTAATATCACCAATCGCATAAAATCCGTTTTGGCTGGTCTCCATTACCTCATTAACTTGCAAATATTTTCCCTTAAAACTTAATGTCAATCTCTCTATTCCAATATTTGCGAGGTTAGGAGTTCTGCCCAATGCAAGAAGCAGACAATCAGCATTTAAGGATTCTTTAGTTTCGTTTACGGTAGGGGAGAAGGGAGTGTTAATTTTTCTTTTTGTCTCTACGCTAACATTATTATTAATTTGAACATTTTCCAAAGATGTACTTGTTAAGATGTCTATACCTCTTTTAGTAAATATTTTTCTCAGCGTGGCGCTTATTTCTTTATCTTCGGTAGGGAGGATATCATTAAAAAGTTCAATGATAGTTACTTTCGACCCAAGGATGTTAAAAAGGTGCGCAAATTCTATCCCTACAGCACCGCCGCCGGCTATAATAATTGATTTGGGAATTTCTTCCTTTGTTAAGATATCATTGCTGGTAAGTACATATTTTCTATCGTAGGGACTTGTCCTTGGAATGAGTGGTACAGAACCTGTGGCTAATATAATGTTTTTTGCAGCTATTTCACCTATGTCTGTACCATTTTTTCTAATTATGACTTTGTTTGAAGACGTTAAATATCCTTCGCCATCAAAAACCTCTACACCATTTTTTCTGAGGAGAAATTGTATGCCATGGAATAACTTGTTAACGATGGATTCTTTACGACGATGAAACTGCGGATAATTGATTCCTAATTTATCAACAATAATTCCAAATTCTTTTGCTTTTTGGAACTTGTTGTAAAGGTCCGCAGAATGTAGAAGTGTTTTTGTTGGGATACATCCCTGATGCAGACAGGCGCCGCCAACCTTGTCCTTTTCCAAGAGAGCAACTTTAATCCCTAACTGAGCGGCCCTTATAGCGGCTACGTAACCTCCGGGCCCGCCACCAATGATTACAAGATCGAAGGTGGAGCTCCTTTCAGGCAATTATACTTCCTTTTTCCACGTAAACAATATAACAAATATAAGCGCAATGGTGACAACTAAGATAGCCTTGGGACTAATATCTGGAATAATAGATTTTTCCATCTGTAGTGATAACAATTTGCCGATCATAAATTTACTCTCCTTTTTCGAATGAAACCAAAACACTTTTTACAAAAACGCCTTATTTTTTAACTGTCATACGCATCAGTAACTTCAATTTAAAGTAAATATTAAGTACTGGCAGACACCATAACAGGCTTCGTTACTGTTACTGCATTCGATGTGTACCAATCTTTGTAATAATCGCCAGAATCATATAATTCTTTCAAATTCTGTAGTACTTGTTCAAACACCTGTTTCCAATCCGAACCTACTCTAAAACCAAACATGGAGTTTCTCGGATTCTTCGTTGTTTTAATAGAATTTCTGAAACGCGTCCTCAGATTGTCACCTGCGTAAAGGTGATCATAAACATATTGCATTCCTTCCATAAAATCTTCCAGTGTCATATCAACGAGTCTATGAACCACATGAGCCGTATCGTAGTATTGCCAATCCTCTGGATAATCTTTTCTGAAGATTCTTTTTTCAGAATCTAATCTTGCATATAGTTGTGTTTTAGGGAATGGACAGTTAATACCAAAGGTAAGAATATCAATATTATTCTCTAGTATAAACTCAGTCATTCTCTT
>JAHFOX010000003.1:0-15144 GCA_023261445.1 Planctomycetota bacterium | reverse complement strand
CTCAAAGTCTTTTATTACCTGAGGCCATACCTCTTCGGCTTCGCCTACAAAAACTGCATCAACATAATTTGCAGCTTCTTCAGGCATTACAGAAGCGTGAATACCGCCCATGATTACAGGCATACCTTTTTTCTTACAAGCCTCGGCAATCTTATATGCCCTGGGAGATTGATACGTAACAGATGTTAAGCATACAAGGTCAACAGGTTTAAACGTAATTTCGCCTTTGTCGTCTATCGCTAATTCAATATTCTCGTCTATAACATCAAATTCCCAATCACCCGGTGTAAGTGCTGAAACGTATGCAAGATTTAGTGGCATCTGGACAATTACTGTAATACTCTCTTCACCATGTCTACCCGGTTTATGCGGGTTAATTAACATCATTTTTCTTTTCATAATTAATTGCCTCCAATTTTCATAATTAAATTAGCAACATTCCAACCCGAAGAAACAACGGCACAAATTCCAGGTCCTGGCCTTGTCCAATGTCCTGCTAAATATAAATTATCAATTGGTGTCTTATGCGGCAGTCTATTATCCCATATTTGATTTACACTGACATCCCAGCCATAAGCGGCACCATTTGTATTTAACGTGTAACGTTCCAGGGTTTTTGGAGTAGCTGCTTCTTTTACCTCAATATGTTTTTTTATATTTGGAATATATGACTCTAATCGGTTTATTGTATTTAAAGTCATATTTTCTTTAAAAGATTTCCAATCATTAACGGTCTTATACGTTCCTTCTTTCAAATAAACAACCACAGAGATTATCTGCTTGTTAGACGGCGCAAGCGAGGGACATATCTTTGTTGGAACAGAGACATACATCCATTCGTCAGTAGTGTAACTTGAGTCGTTAGATGTATGATAAAACCCTCTTTTTAGTTTGCTTAAATCCAGTCCAGCTCCAACACCTAAATATAAAAGAAAGAAAGAACAACTTTCCTTCATCTCCTCAATTTTTCTGAGAAAAGAAGAATCAATTCTACCATCTAATAGTTCAAAGAAGGTTTGTCGGACATCTATGTTTGAGACAACCACATCAGCGGCTATCTCCTTGCCTTCTTCTAATTTAACGCCCTTTACGGTATTATTGTTGGACAGGATTTTTCTCGCTTTAGATGTTAACATAACATGCCCGCCAAAATCAATAAATTTCTTAGAAATTGCATTAGCAAACTCTTGCGTGCCACCTGCCGGAAAGAAGGCGCCATCTTTGAGATAATTGACCATCATTTGACACATACCAATAGCAGAAGCTTGGGTAGGGGGGAGGCCTATGTAACCCCACTGGCCTGATAGTACCGTCTTGAGCTCGTCATTCTTAAAAAAAGCATTAAGCATCTCACTATAAGTTAGGTTTTTGTATTTGTCTATGAGAATTTGACTTTTTTCATTATTGAAGGTGGCACGATAAAGTTTTATAAAATCGTTGAAGAAATCCTTAATTTCATTTCTTTCTATTGGGTAGCGTTCCTGTAATCGTGCTATATAATTATCTAAATCAGCTGGTATTTCGATACTAAATTTGGGGAAAATAAGATTGTCCATCGGGTCAAGATGGTAGAAGTCCATTTCTATTCCAAGTGTCTTAAAACAACGCCCAACAATGCTCCATTTCCCACAGCCGCCGATATGATGAACGGCTGCATCGAAGCTAAATCCCTTCCTCTTGAAAGAAGTACAATAGCCTCCGGGTATAGAATGTTGTTCTACAAGAAGTACCTTTTTCCAATTTTTCGCAAGAAATGCAGCACAAATCAAACCTGCTATGCCTGCACCAATCACAATTACATCATAACAAGGATACAACCTATCTGTTTTTGTAGATTGAATACAGGTTTTGGAAGACTGCATGAATTACTGTTTGTATTTAGAGATAATTAAGGATGAATTGTTTCCCAGTCGGGAGAAGGAATTTATAAGGACGTTCTTAACCGGCAATGTTCTACTGGTGTTAGGTACATAATCCAAATCACACTCTGCGTCTGGTTCCTTATAATTAATTGTAGGGGGAATAGTGTTTGTTTTAATAGACATCAATGCGGCTATTGTTTGTAATGCGCCAGAGGCATCATAACATTCACCCGTCATAGATTTGATGGCGGTTACAGGAATAAGGCTCGCCCTCATTCCAAAAATCTCTTTAATAACTCTGGTTTCCATAGCATCGCCATAGACACCGGAATATGCATTGGCTGAAATACAAGAAATATCGTGTAGTGTCAAATTGGCATCTTTGATAGCATCTAATATCGCTCTTTTGTTTCCTTCTATTTGATACTCTTTACTCACAGACATTTTAGGATCAAAGGCAGTTCCGTAACCTTTTATTTCTGCATATATCTGTGCATTTCTCTTGAGCGCATCTTCTAAGGTTTCAAGAATAACCAATGCTGATGCCTCTCCAATAACCATCCCATTTCGTCTTTTATCAAATGGTGCACAAATTTCCATGGTTCCATGCTTGCTTCCGGCTAAAATCTTAGAATTGTGTGCCCCCCAAAATATGTCGTGAGTTAATCCATGCACACCTCCTGCAACTACCGCTTTTACGCGACCCATTCTAAGGAAATCAGATGCATAAATAATGGCGTCTATGCTGCTTGTTACACCATTCGAAATAGTAGTACTCAGGCCTGTGGCTTTACAGAAAATAGAGGCACGACTTGCTGGGGCATTCAGCACTGTGTTGGGAAAGTCCATAGGATTTACATAATTAGGACCTTCACGCAATGATTGGAAGTCAAAAGAACTAATACTGTCAATACTTCCATAGGTAGAACCGACCACGATGCCTAGTTCATCTTCACTGTATGTATTGTTTTCAAGATTTGCATCTTTGATGGCAAGAACTGTTCCAGATGATACAAGAAGGGAGGTTCTGTCAATATGACGAATCCCTTTTGGCCCAAGATAAACCTTCGCATCAAAATCTGAAATCTCGCCTGCTTGTTTGCTGTTAAATTTGCTTACATCAAACAACGTAATTGGTTTTATACCAGAAACACCTTTGATTAGATTATTCCAGAAAACATCTTTTCCTGTCCCAACGGGTGATATAACCGAAACACCTGTAATAACAATCCTTGTTTTTTCCATTTTTTACTGTTAATTCATTCTGTAAAATATTAAAAGTTTTAACCTATAAACTTTTTTACAACCAGACAACTGTTGTTACCGCCAAAGGCATGGGCATTGTTAAGCGCAATATTTACTTCTTGTTTTCTTGCTACGTTTGGAACATAATCAAGATCGCATTCAGGGTCTGGCGTTTCATAATTAATTGTTGGCGGCATTATATCATTCTGAACAGATAGGGCACACGTAATTGCTTCTATGGCACTAGCAGCGCCCATTGTATGGCCGATCATTGATTTTATCGAACTGATTGCAAGATGCTTGGGTTTGTCACCAAAAACCTTTTTAATAGAAATTGTCTCTGCTTTGTCGTTTGCAGGAGTTCCCGTGCCATGGGCACTGATATATTGAACGTCTTCAGGTTTGAGACTGGCACTACTTAAGGCTTTTTTCATTGCAGATATAACTCCCTCGCCGTCTGGATGAGGGATAGTAATATGGTATGCATCGCAACTAAGACCGTAACCAATTATTTCGGCATAAATATGAGCGTTTCTTTTCGTTGCATGATCAAGCGATTCAAGAACAAGTATCCCTGCTCCTTCGCCAACCATCATGCCTTTTCTGTTTTTATCAAAAGGTTGACATATTTCAGGTGCAATGGCACCGAGTCTGGCAAATCCTGTGTAGGCAACTTTCGAAAAAGGATCAGAACCGCCGGCGACCATCAAATCAACTCTACCAAATTTTATTAGATCATACGCATATCCAATCGCATAATTGCCGGCTGCACAGGCTGTAGGAATTATGGTATTGGGACCTTTAAAACCAAATTCTATAGCAATATTAGCTGGAATGTTATTACAAGGATGCATTAAAAACAAATCGGGATCTACTTTATCTTCGCCTTCTTTGTGTCGAATATAATTAACTTTTTCTAGTATTTGTATTTCGCCTGCAGTAGTTCCGACTGAAACCCCAATTCTTTCCAAATCAATCTTTTTTATATCAAGTTTAGCATCATTTAATGCTAACTTTGTGGCTGCTATAATAAACTGAGAACCTTTCCCAATTTTTTTTATAACGCCGTTATTAATATAATCTGAATAATTAAAATTTTTAACTTCACATCCTTTATGCACCTTGTATTCGGAGGTGTCAATGCATGCTACATCGTCTACACCAGAAACTCCTGCAATTAGGGCATTCCAGAAAATTTCTTTCCCAGACCCAATAGGAGTTATCATTCCTACGCCAGTTATAACGACTCGTTTATTCATAAATTTATACTAATGCACTCTTTTCTGCTATGCCAAAAGTTAAGGTTGCCTTGGCAACCGCCTTTTCTTCAACCTTTACTGTTGCTTGAACAATCGCACCTTTAGAAACGATCTTTTCAACAATAACTTCTATATTTAATTGATCGCCGGGAAAAACAGGCTTTGTAAACCTCGCATTGCCAATTGAAGCCAGCAAAAAAACTGTTTCCTTGCTTTGTTGTGTAACCAAGCTTTTTCTGAATAATATAATAGAAGCTTGAGCCATTGATTCTATTATTAAAACACCCGGCATTATAGCAAAATCTGGGAAATGACCAACAAAGACAGGTTCGTTGCCAGAGACATTTTTTACACAAAGAATCCTTTTCCCTTCTTCAAACTCAATAACCTTGTCTATAAATAAAAAAGGATATTTCTGAGGAAGAAGCGATCTGATTTCCTCAAAGGTTATCATCTTATAAAAGCCTTTCTTGTAAATAACATCAAAATGCTCTCTTTTAATCTTGTATTATTAAAATATAAATTTATAATTTATTTATGAAAAGTTTTACCCCCCCATTATCTCACCTTCTTGTCCGTTAACATGCTTACAAACACAAGAGGGGATAAAGGGGGGGTAATATATTTGTGACATGATTTACAAAGTTTAAGACGAGAGTTTTCCGCTTTCGGCCAACACAGATTTTGTTAAACCAATCGTAGCACTTAGCGATGTAATATCTACAAGTTTTTCTTCCGGAATTTGCACCTTAAATTTCTTTTCAATAAGTGCAAGAATTTCTAAGGCTAAAAGAGAATCAATTTCAAGGTCTTTAAAGAAATTTGCGTCTCTTTTATCCCAGATTTCCTTTTCGTCTAATTCTGTAACCTCAGCAACTATTGCGGTCACGCCTTTTTCAATTTCTTCAGCGTTCAAAATTATCCTCCTTTAATAAGCCGCTTTAACGAAAAACACGTCTATTGCCATCATAAACTTATAATAAAGTGAAATATAGTAACAGACATAATTTATATTGTCAATAGTATTCTTTAACTTTGATTGAAAAGAATTTAAGAAGGAAAATATAACGAGCTATGCTTATAAACAAACAGGGGAGTGTTGAAAAACTCACGCTAATTACGTTTGCTAAACTGGCAAATATTATATAACGTCTGATAATGTATATTATGTTGTAAATACTATTGTTTTTTATCAAAGTTATATAACTCACCGCCATATCTAATTTGCAAAATATTATGTAATGGCATTGCCACAGTATTAATTATGACTTTTTTGACGCTGGCATTACTTGTTTAGATCCGCCTTTCCTGATATTCTCCAATTCGCTTAGCGCCCTATAAATTTGTCCCTCCAATATTGTTTCGTATTTTGATAATTCCTCAACCTTGTTTTTCGCTTCAGATATTTTTAAAGCCTTTAACTGTTTCATTTCCTTGTCTGTTCTTTTTCTTGTCCTAAAAAATCCTTGTTCATACTCTTGGATACAAGATGATTCATACTCTAATATCTGGCTTTCGATTTTCAAACACCGTCTCAACCGCCAGATGCTAGAAATAATACGATCTGCAATAATTGATTCTATTTCATTTGATGGTTTTAATTCTTTTGTGAGCCTATTCCTTATCGCATCCAGTTCGGCTGCGCTTTCACCTTCTATCAATATTTCACCACTGAAAATATTTTGTTTAACGGTGTTTTCTTGAGATTTCTTTGTTTCTGCCGGTGGTGTTACTTCCTTACGTTCCAATTTCACGGGTTCGGGTTTCACGAGTGGTTCAACTATCGTATTCATTATTTTATTAACCTTGTCTTTACCACCGACTTCTTTATTCTTCCTGCTCAACACATCATCTTTAAGTATTGCTGACATATTCCCTCGCTTTCTTGTTTTTAAATACCTGCTTTTGTTATTGGAAATATTTGTGTAATCTAACTTGATCTGTAATAACCACAATTTACCAAATTATTTATAGTATTCAATAAATATTTCATATAAAATTAGGTTATATTATTTTATACAATACTTGAGATACACTGTGTCGCTTCGTAAACTGACGTTTAATTATATTCTTTAAATGCTGTTCGGTAATTTAAGGTATTGTCTTATGAAAATAAATGAAATATTTAAGAGTATTCAGGGGGAAACATCATACGCTGGTTTGCCTTGTACATTCATACGCATAACGGGTTGTAATCTACGATGCAGCTACTGCGATACTACATACGCCTATAAAGATGGGAAGGAAATGTCAATTGGTTCAATTCTATATGATATTGCTGTGCTTAAAACAAACCTGGTTTGTCTGACTGGCGGCGAACCTTTATCTAACAAAGAGACGCCTCTTTTAATTCAAGAATTATTAAAGAATAATTATACCGTGTTAATCGAAACAAATGGAAGTTACGATATTAGCACGCTTCCCAAAAAGGCGATTAAAATCATGGATATAAAGTGCCCCGACAGCAACATGAGTAATTTAATGAATTGGCGAAACATATGCAATTTAACCAAGGCAGATGAAGTGAAATTTGTCTTAAGTTCTCGAAGAGATTATGAATGGACAAAAGAGATAATAAGCAAATATAATTTATCTGAAATTACAAATGTTTTGATAGGAACTGCCTTTAACACTATTTCTCCAAGAGTAGTTGTACAGTGGATCTTAGAAGACAATCTTAATGTGCGATTTCAACTTCAACTTCATAAGTATATCTGGGAACCACAAACAAGAGGTGTATGACAGATGAAAGATATAGCTGTCGTACTTGTCAGCGGCGGTATGGATAGCTGCGTAACTGCGGCTATTGTCAATGAACACTACCAGCCTGCACTCTTACACGTTAATTACGGCCAGCGTACAGAATCACGGGAGCTTAAGGCCTTCCGGGATATTGCATCATTCTACAATATTCCTGAAGAAAGGATTCTCATATCTAACATTGATTATTTGGGCAAGATTGGCGGTTCTAGTCTAACAGACCTGAGCATAAACGTTCAGGACGCACAGTTGCATAGCAAGGAAATTCCTACCTCCTATGTCCCTTTTAGAAACACACTTTTCTTAACCGTTGCGGTTTCATGGGGAGAGGTTATTAGGGCAAAGAAGGTATTTATTGGTGCTGTGGAGCAGGATAGCCCAGGCTATCCTGATTGTATGCCGATTTACTACGAAACCTTTAATAAACTTATTAAGGTAGGCACAAAGCCTAATACTTGTATTGAGGTAGAAACACCCCTTATACACAAGAGCAAGTCTGAAATTGTAAAAATTGGGGGTTCCTTAAAAGCTCCGTTACATCTAACGTGGTCTTGTTATAAAAACACTGATAAAGCCTGTGGTTTATGTCATAGTTGCTTTTTACGGCTAAAGGCTTTTAAAGAAGCAGGTGTTAATGACTTAATTGCTTATGTTTAGTTTTGTCATTAATTATATCTTTTCATCAGCAATTTTATTTAGCGCTGTTATAAGCTTGTTTATATCTTCTTCTGTATTAAAATATCCAGGACTAATTCTCACCGTGCCATCTGGAAATGTTCCCATCACCTGATGTGCAAAAGGAGCACAGTGAAGACCGGGACGTACAGCAATTTCAAAAGACTGATCAAGAATGGCGCCAACCTCCGATGGTTTATATCCCTTTATATTCATGGAGAGGATGCCAACCTTTTTTGCTATGTCTGTAGTCCCATACAAAATGAATCTTTGGTCATCTTTTAATGCCTTTATTAGTTTGTCGGTTAATTTTTGCTCATGTTTTCTGATGGCATGAACCCCTTTGGACAAAACATATTCAATGCCAGCCCTAAGACCTGCTATGCCAACGGTATTGGGTGTACCACTCTCCAGTTTGAAGGGTAATTCTTCAGGCTGAGAAAGTGAGGCAGGCTCGAAACCCGTCCCCCCTTCCCGCCACGGTGTAAGATTTACACGTTCTCCGACATACAGCCCCCCTGTCCCAGTTGGTCCCAGTGGGCCTTTGTGTCCTGTAAAGGCGAGCATGTCAATAAAGAGCTTGCTAACGTCAATTTCGCATACCCCAGCAGTCTGAGCGGCATCTACCATAAATATGATATTGTTTTCTCTTGCAATCCTGCCGATCTCCAGAATTGGCTGGATTGTGCCCAGGACGTTTGGTGCATGTGTCATGACGATCAGCCGGGTTCTGTTTGGTATGATCGCACGCTTAACATCATCTGGAGCAACAATACCTTCTGGAGAATTTTTAACCTTGGTTACTGTAATGATATTTCTTCTTTCGATGCCATTGAGAGCGCGTGAAACTGCGTTGTGCTCTAAATATGTTGTGATGGCATGGTCTCCGTTTTTTAATAATCCTTTAATTCCCATATTTATGGCATCGGTAGCATTAAACGTAAAGATAAATCTTCTAGCATCTTTTATGCTAAATAATTTCGAGATGATGCTGCGTGTGTCTTCAATTTCCTTTTCTGCCGCAACCGCCATCTTATGCCCTGAACGGCCGGGGTTTGCCCCAAAGGTACGGTAAAAGGCGTCCATCGTTTTATAAACAATTTCGGGTTTTGGGAAGGTCGTTGCCGCGTTGTCTAGATAGATCATAATTACACCTAAATTCTAAAATTGGACACTGATTAACACAGATAAATGGATAAAATAACGTCCTAATTCTTCGTTTTAATTTACCAAGTGAGTAAATAACAATTATTTTATATTTTGTTGAATAATCAGTGTAAATTGACGTTTTATCTGCGTCCTACTGTAATTTAAAGTCACATTCCTATATATTTTGCGTAAAGCCCCTTTGCCACGGACGCGTCGTTTGTACCTGTAATAATTGCCCGTCCGTCTGGAAACACCGTTAATTCATATTTGTCTATTTTTATTCTTAACATAAATTTGTTAGAAGTTATATCCCCCACCCTTTCCAAACGTGTTGCAAGTTTTTTCAAGTCTAGCTTGTAACCGTTAGGATGTAAGACTTGTACAGAATTTCTTCCACACAGTGATGTTGTTATTGAATACTTGTCTTTAGTCAAAAATTCATATTTGTGCTGCTTGCACGTTACACAGTCTGATTTTTCACGAATATCATCAGTATGCAGACTTTTTATTTCATTACGCCAGAGGTCTATTTTTAAAAGCCCTTTACTTAAGGTTTCGTAATTGTCTGTTAAGATTTTTAGAGCTTCTGCCACCTGAATAGAGGCAATCATACTGGCAATGGGGGCAATAATCCCCTCAGTATCGCATGTTTCAATAGTACCTGAGAGTGGAATTGTATCGAGCATGCATCGCAGACATGGAGTCTTTGATGGAACGATGTTCATTGCCAGACCGATACTTCCTATGCATGCCCCATATATCCATGGTATTCCCCTTTTCACACAGTAATCATTAATCAGGAATCGCGTCTCGAAGTTGTCGGTTCCATCAATTATAATGTCTGCATTCTCAAGAAGGGGTTCAATGTTGGATGCATTAATGTCAGCTACAACTGCGTCAATTTGCACGCGTGAATTGACTTTTTGGAGTTTTCTTTGTGCGGCGACAGCTTTCGGCAGGTTTTTACTTATATCTTCTTCATCAAACAAGGATTGCCGCTGCAGGTTGCTTTCTTCTATATAATCGCGGTCTATAATTTTAAGGCATTTTAAACCGCTGCGGACAAGAAGATTGGCTGAAGTACAACCTAAGGCGCCACAGCCAACAAGCCCAGCAGTTTTTTCTGTTAGTTTTTTTTGCCCTTGTTCGCCTATGCCGTAAAACAGCACTTGCCGTGCATAACGATCTGACATATAGCTCAACTCACCGCAAAGATGCAGAGAACTCAAAGGAATACTTTAAAAATAAACAGGTTCATTCTTTAATAATTAAAACTTTGCGTCTTTGTGGTAAATTATTTATTAATTTTTTATTTCGAAACTACTTAAGCAAGAAGCATCTCCTGCTGCAATTGCCTTTTCACGCTTGTAACTAATTTTAGGATTTACACCTTCGCCAAATCCAGTAATCCATTCGTTAATGATATCACACATCGTCAGAAAGTTTGCACCAGCATTCCGCCAATATTGCTCATGAACGCAGCTTTCATGGTCCCAGGATGTGCGCTTATCGGATTCTGAAATTATTTGTGCGCCTCTATCGCAGGGCATACCATCGCAGTGAAAATCCCCCATTATCTCAAATATTTTTGAAGTGTTGTTGCAATCTGCCGGAGACAGGCTTTTTTTCTTAACAGCCTCTTTTCCACAACTAACACCGTGCTTGTGCGCTGCTTCTGACGCCACCTTGGCTGCATTGTTGTATTTGGCACAGAAAGCAGCGATTATACATGCTTCCCGGGTTTCTGTATCTATTATCAGACTTTGAATTCCTTGATGAATGGATTTGTTCCCTAACAATTCTTCAAGTGATTTATTGCCGTCAGGCTTTGGATATTTATTATATACTTTATCGAGTATTTTATCAGCTTCTGCGTCATAATTTGTTTTAAACGCCGAAACAATTGCAGATTCTCTCGATTCGGTAGTTCTTATTTTTCCGTACATCCAGTAATGGATTGGGCCTAATACTAAACTCATCAAGAAACTCCTTAGAGTTAATATTTGTAAATATATTACTATGCGAGTTCTACGGACTCTACTTCTGGAATTTCTTCCTTAAGACGCTCCTCAACACCGTATTTCAGTGTCATTAAGGCGCTAGGGCAAGACCCGCATGCCCCCCTAAGACGCACCTTCACAACCCCCCCCTGCACATCTACTAATTCAATATCGCCGCCATCCGCCTGCAAAGCGGGTCTGATATTTTTAAGCGCATTTTCTATTTTTTCTCTCATGTTCGTTCTCCTTATAATGTGAAATGGTTAATTCTTTCTCTTTTCAATAACTTCATTAAGCTCTTTAATTATAACTTCCGGGGCTACGTTATGCATGGTAGCGCCAAAGGCAATATCCTCTGTTTTCGAACCCGGACATGTGAAACAACCTGCGCCAAAATATTTTTTTATTACAGGCTCGGTTTCTGGATATTTTTTAATAACATCTCCTATACTTGTTTTTTTAGTTATTTTTATATCTTCTGACATAAACAAAATTCTCCTCATTTAAATCCGCAAGAACAATATTAAATCTATAGCCTTAATCTTTGAAACGTAAGGTTATCGGACAATCGAGTTTTTGTCAATTAAAAAACAGAATCATACGTTTTAAAATTTTGTTTGATTAATGAATATTTATTTCTTACATTAATAATTATTATGATAACATTACCGCATATTCCTTTTATAGTTACTATAGTCTTATATTTTGTATCTTCTGTTTGGTCAATCGGATACATCATAAACCCCACTTTATTCAATAAGAAGTTAGCCAAGTGGTTAATGATGATGGGATTCTTTGTCCACAGCGGCTTCCTTATATTCCTTGGCCTCGAATCTGGCAATATTCCAATAACGAATGTTTACGAGTCTTTCATATCGCTATTATGGTGTGTCTTATTTGTTTACATCAACTTGGATTATCTTTATAAACTTCCATCTCTGGACACTTTTCTAATTCCTATCGTAACAGCGCTTTCTATATGGGCTCTTACTTTTGATGGGGGGAATTTATTAATAACAGTAAGCCTTCAAAGTTTCTGGCTTATAGCCCATATTATTCCAATATTTATAGGATATGCCGCATTTACCATATCTTTTAGTCTGAGCATCATGTATTTGACGCAACAAAGACAGCTAAAACACAAACTGTTTGGTCCTCTTTTTAGTAAATTACCGTCGCTGGAAGGAATTGACAACCTTATGTGGAAAACAATTTCATTTGGCTTTCCGCTTCTCACGCTTGGACTTGTATTTGGCACATTTTGGATAAGAACACAAAATGTTCTGGGAGAAATGTGGTATTTAGACTATAAGGTGATTCTTGGGCTTGCTACATGGCTCATCTATGCGGCATTGTTGCACATGCGTCTTATTGCATCTTTCCATGGCACCAAGATCGCATGTTTAACTATTGCCGGTTTTTGTCTTGTACTCTTTACTTTTATTGGCACCTTCTTTATGGGGTCCAAACATGCTTTTCAGAAGGTAAGCGAACAGTCGCATACTGAGATTCTGAACGTACAATAGGTTAGTAATTTAATATGAGCATATTAGTTGTTGGACTAAATCATAAATCAGCACCCGTAGAAATCAGGGAGAAACTGGCATTTAATGCCCATAATATCCCTCCTGCCTTATCCCTGTTTCTCCAAAGGCATCAATCGGCAGAAACTGTCATATTATCAACCTGTAACCGTGTAGAGATGTACGTGTCAACACTAGACGGCACTGTCAAGGTGGATGATATTCTTTTATTCCTTGCAGACTTTCATAAGATTGAGTTAAACAGTTTCTCTCCTTATATGTATCACTACATGGACGACCGTGCGGTTAATCATCTTTTCTTTGTTACTGCAAGCCTCGATTCGATGGTGCTTGGAGAGTCGCAAATCCTTTCACAGGTCAAGGAAGCTTACACAACTGCGTCTATGGAAGAAGCCACAGGAAAAGTATTGAATCAATTATTCCAACAGGCGCTCAATGTTTCTAAAATTGTGCATACCATGACGTCCATCGGAAAGAGGAAGGTTTCTATAAGCTCTGTAGCTGTGGAATTTGCCGAGAAGATATTTCAGGATTTTACCGGCAAGGCAGTGCTTGTAGTGGGCGCTGGCGAAATGTGCGAACTCTTATTAAAGCATCTTTACGAAGAAGGGGCGCGTACCATTGTCGTTGCGAATCGCACTTTTGAGCGTGCGCAAGAAATCGCCAATGCTTATCATGGTCAGGCTATTAAATATGAATTGCTTGGCGAATACCTTTCAAAAGCCGACATTATTATTAGTTCAACATCTGCTCCGCATTATGTAATCCATACTGATCAGGTAAAAGAAGCAATCAGACATCGAAGAGGCAATCCCATGTTCCTTATAGATATTGCAGTCCCTAGAGATATAGAGCCCGATGCTGCCAATGTAGACAATGTGTATCTTTACAACATTGATGATTTACAATCTGTTGTAAGCCAAAATGTTGACGAGCGAACCAGAGAGGTAGAAAAATGCCGGACTATCATTGAAGAAGAAGTAGAGCACTTTATGGCAAGGCTTGAGGAAATGAGAATAGAACCGGCAATAACACACTTACGCAATCATTTCCATACTATTGGGAAGGAAGAACTCGACCGCCTGAAGCCAAAAATAAAGAACCTTGACAATGGAGATTGGGAGCAGGTCGTTTACACTATGGAACGCACCATCAACAAACTCCTTCATCATCCCGCAAAGGTAGCAAAACAGGAGGCAAAGAACGGCGGCGGTTATCGGTACGTAGAGACCATAAAAAAATTATTTGGCATTTTCCATCACACCGATCATTCGCAGCATTAATTTACCAATTATGATTTGCGATTTACAATTTTTAAAATATCAAATCGTAAATTTAAAATCATAAATCACACTATATCCCTCTATGTTTTCCTTTGCATCTTTGCGGTAAACAGTTACATTTCACATAAACCTGCTTTACACCCGATATTCACAAATCGTATTCCCGCCCAGTTTTTTTGCTTTATACATCGCCGCATCTGCATTTGTAAGTAATACCTCAGCATTATCCGACGGACCAAATTCTGCTATACCGATGCTTACTGTTTTTTGGACTGTTTCGTTTTTTGGGGAAATGTAGAATCTAGTATCTTTAAAATCTCTTTGAATACGATTGGCAATGTTAAAGGCTCCATGTTTTGAGGTTTCTGGTAATATTATCGTAAATTCCTCACCGCCGTAACGACACTCAACATCTACTCCGTTCCTCACATGTTTTTTTATTGTCTGTCCAAGGCATTGCAAGACCTTGTCACCCTCGATGTGTCCATATGTATCATTGAAATGTTTAAATTTGTCTATATCAATAAAAAGCAGGCTTAGAGAATGTTTGAATCTTTTCGCTCTTAGTACCTCTTTTTCTAAATTCTCATCAAAGTGCCGTCTGTTATATAAATCGGTCAATTTGTCTGTGATTGATAGCCTCTCAAGCTCTGCCTTTGATTCCTCCAACTTAGATGACATGTTGTTAAAAGCATTTGAAAGCACCTCCATTTCAAAAGGTGATTTTATGCTCAATTTTATATTGAATGATCCATTGGCAATTTTTTCTGTTGCTGTACTCAGCATATTCAACGGTTTTGTTATATCTCTTGTTGTGACAAATGCGTAGAAAATACTAAAAACAACTGCTATGGGTGCAAAGATATAAATAGATAGCCAGCATTCCTTTTCTGTTTTTTTTGAATAGGTAAGCACCTGATTGTATGTTGTATCGGATATTTCACTAAGGTTTGCTAATGACTTTGTAATGTGGGATGCATCTGCTTCGAATGAATTAATAGCGTCATCCATATTTATTGTCTCAGGTGACTTGTTCCCCAACCTAAGGTACATCTGTACGGTAGTATCTAATTTCTCAATATTATTAAAGGTTTGTGTAATTTCATCGCGAAGGTTTCCGGCTGCTACTCCATAAATGTCCCAATCAATTTCATTTAATTCTCCTTCAATAGTTGCTTCGAGTATCTCGTGGTAATCCAATTGCGATAAGTCCCTTTTTCCCAAAATATATTCCACGGTCATAAGCCACTGTTCAATAGCTTTCTTTAACGTATTAATAGTCTTTACATTGGTGGCATGGGAAGCAACTGCTTTTTGCGTTTTCCCAATCTTATTCAAAGAAAGAGAGACAAATACTGTCATTCCTA
>JAHFOX010000046.1 GCA_023261445.1 Planctomycetota bacterium | reverse complement strand
AGCAGTAAGGTTTTGTTATAATTTGGGTTATCTAAAAGGGCCCATAGCTCAGCCGGTTAGAGCAGCGGACTCATAATCCGCGTGTCCAAGGTTCGAATCCTTGTGGGCCCACTTTCTTAATATCTGATTCTTCAATACCGCTATAAATAATATTATTAACTCCCCCTTTGTATGTTTTTGTGTTGAACGCAAATCCTTAATTATCCTATTCTGTCATTAATGATAATGCCGTACTTAAACTAGACGGACATTGTCAATCCTTAAGAAATTGCCCATCCTATTCATATTGCTTACAACGGGAAATGGTGATTAATAAGTGGTGATGAAGGGGGAACCATGCAGATGAAAGATATTTGGAATCTCAGATTATGCAGAATGCAAGAACTACGCTAAATTTAAAGACAACTTCTGCACTTCATTACGTATTGTCAGAAAATTATTTATTAATCCTGATGTTAACACCCTTTTTGATCAAATATTCTTTTACTTCTTGTATAGTAATTTCTCTGTAATGAAAAATTGAGGCGGCAAGTGCGGCATCAACCTTTCCCCTTGTAAAGACATCATAAAAATGCTCTGGTTTGCCTGCCCCACCGGACGCAATAACTGGAATATTTACCGCCTCTGATATAGCCCTATTCAGCCCGATATCAAATCCATCCTTTGTGCCGTCGCAGTCCATGCTGGTTAGGAGTATTTCACCTGCACCCCTTAATTCAGCCTCCTTTGCCCATTTAATAGTATCTAAACCTGTAGGAGTTCTGCCGCCATTTATATAAACTTCCCAATGTGCAGAATCAAATTTACCTTTTATTTTTTTTGCGTCAATTGCCACTACGATACATTGGCTTCCAAATCGTCTGGACGCCTTTGTAACAAATTCCGGGTCTTTGACTGCCGCTGTATTGATGGAAACTTTGTCGGCTCCTGCTATTAGCAATCGGCGGATGTCGTCAATATTACGAATACCGCCGCCAACCGTTAATGGCATAAATACTTGTTCTGCCGTCTTTTTTACAACATCAATAATAATATTTCTGTTTTCGTGAGAGGCTGTAATATCCAAAAAAGTCAGCTCGTCAGCTCCTTGTTTATCATATAGAGCCGCTATTTCGACCGGATCGCCTGCGTCTTTTAAATTCAGAAAATTTGTGCCCTTGACGACGCGGCCGTCTTTTACATCCAGACACGGTATAATTCGTTTTGCAAGCATAATGATTTAATTCGGACGCAGACGAACGCAAGTTATCTGGATTTTAAAGAGATATTATCCTTGTTTGTCTGTGTCCCAATATTTTATAAGGATTTTATCAATATATGGTAAAACTTTTTACTTGGCAGGGATAAATATTTAAAAGTCTTTTTCAGGACTGCTGGCCTTTGCGTAAAGTCTTTTGGGTATGCGTCCAGAAAGAAATGCAAGTCGTCCCGCTTCACACGCTAGTTTCATAGCCTTTGCCATGCGTACAGGATCTTTTGCAAGGGCAACTCCCGTGTTAAGCAGCACACCATCACAACCAAGTTCCATTGCAACTGTCACATCTGATGCCGTACCAACTCCTGCATCAACAATAATTGGAACCTTAGCGGATTCCAGGATAATTCTTATGTTGTTTTTATTTAAAATTCCCTGACCTGATCCAATCGGAGCCCCAGCCGGCATAACGCTGGCAGCACCTGCATCTTCCAATTTTTTTGCAATAATAGGATCGTCAGAAGTGTAAACCAGTACTGTAAAACCCTCTTTTACCAGAATTTGCGTGGCTTTAACTGTGTCAATAGGGTCGGGCAGGAGTGTTGTTTCGTTGCCCAGCACCTCTAACTTGATCATATCGGATATGCCTGTTTCTCGTGCAAGGTGTGCTGTCCTGATGGCTTCATCTGCAGAATAACACCCGGCTGTGTTCGGCAAAATCTTGTATTTCTTTGTGTCAATATAATCTAACAGTGATGTTGTTTCATTAATCTTTACCCTTCGAACGGCAACAGTGACCACATCTGTACCACTGGCTTCTAAGGCTTTTACCATCACATCCATTGAAGGATACTTGCCTGTACCAACAAAAAGTCGGGAAGAAAATACATACTTCCCGATCTTTAATTTTTTATCCTCTATATTTCTTTCGATCTTACCCACCACCAACAAAAGTTACAACCTCTAATACATCTGCTTCTTTTAATACCCGTGAAGAATGTTCTTTTCTGGGAATAACATGTAAATTCAATTCTACAGCAGAACGATTTTTGTCCATCTTATATAAATCAAGCAGCTTTTCTATGGTTATTCCGCCAGGACATTCCCTTGGTTCGCCATTCAAGGTGATTTTCATTATACCCAATTTTTATTTACAGCAACTCATCGTTGCCAATGCAGGTTTTTTTAACCTCACATATTCGTCAATTGATTTTGCAGCTTTTTTCCCAGCGCCCATAGCTAAAATAACCGTTGCAGCACCCGTTACTATGTCGCCGCCGGCAAATACACCCTCTTTGTTCGTTTTGCAGGTTTCCAAATCTGCCGTGATGTTGCCCCATTTATTTACCTGTAAGTCAGGTGTCGTGGATGGAATTAGTGGGTTTGGACCATTGCCAATAGCCATGATTACACATTCAACGTTTAGCACAAATTCCGACCCTTTCACAGGGATAGGACGCCTTCTCCCTGATTCGTCAGGTTCGCCAAGCTCCATTTTCACACACTCAAGACCGCTGACCCATCCTTTTTCGTCGCCAAGAATTTTTATAGGATTGGTTAAAAACCTAAACTGCAAGCCTTCTTCTTCGCCATGATGTATTTCATCTATCCTGGCAGGCATTTCGTCTCTGGAACGCCTGTAAACGACATATACGTTCTCAGCGCCCAATCGCAGTGCAGTTCTTGCCGAATCCATAGCTACGTTTCCAGCGCCAACCACAGCAACGTTCTTCCTCATTGCAATTGGTGTTGCATATTTTGAATTGTAGGCCTTCATCAGGTTAACTCTGGTTAGATACTCATTTGCTGAATATACACCATTGAGGTTTTCACCTGGAATGCCCATAAACATGGGCAGTCCTGCCCCAGTACCAACAAAAATAGCATCGAAGCCGTTACGCATCAATTCATCTACCGTTTGTACCTTTCCGATAACGGCATTAGTCTCAACCTTGACTCCCAGCTTCCTGAGATACTCAACCTCTGCCTCTACAATGGCTTTAGGAAGCCTGAATTCTGGAATTCCGTAAACCAGAACGCCGCCTGCCTTATGCAATGCTTCAAATATGGTTACATCATGTCCCAACTTTATTAGTTCGCCTGCACAAGCAAGTCCGGCAGGGCCTGCTCCTACAATTGCCACCTTATATCCAGTTTTTTGAGGTAATTTCGGAATAGTCACAGCGTTATTGTTTCTTTCGTAATCTGCGGCAAAACGCTCAAGATTTCCAATTGCCACAGGTTTAAATTTTTTACCTACGATACAGACCTTTTCACATTGATCTTCCTGTGGACATACGCGTCCGCAAACAGCCGGCAGGGCGTTTGTTTCTTTAAGTTTACGCGCAGCACCAATGAAATCGCCTTCTGCAATCAGCTTGATAAATCCAGGAATATCAATACTGACCGGACAACCATCACGGCAAAGAGGTTTTTTGCACTGTAAACATCGCAACGCCTCCTGGCGCGCCATCTCCGGCGTATATCCGCAAGGCACTTCTTCAAAATTTTTTATCCTGTTTAGCGGGTCTTGTTCAGGCATCTTTTGCCGAGGAATGGAGCCTATCTTCTTTGCGCCTGCCTTTTCACTGCCCGTTGCAACGCCAGAAAACCCTTCTGCAAGCTGCTCTACAACTGCATGTCTTTCTGTTGCGTGCATTGACATACCGGGCTTATGCGTTGTGCCTATGCGTTCTTCTGGTGGTTTCCAGCACGAACTGTCTTTGCTTACACTCTGTAAGACCGAATCTTTTCCGTTACTGGCGTATGTTTTCAAACGCTGCATTAAATTGGGGTAATCTACCAGATGTCCGTCAAACTCAGGTCCGTCTACACATACAAACTTCGGTTTGTTATCTATCAGTACTCTACAGCCGCCGCACATACCTGTTCCATCCACCATGATTGGGTTGAGACTTACAATCGTCTTTAGATTATAAGGTTTTGTCTGTTTACAAACCGCACCCATTAGAGGCACAGGACCTACTGCAAATACGATGTCTATCTTAGTTCCCTTATTAATCAATTCCTGCAACACTTGCGTAGGGAACCCTTTTGTTCCTTTTGATCCGTCGTCTGTTGCAATCATAAATTCGCTGCTGCACGCCTGCATCTCTTTTTCGCAAATCAGTAAATCTTTATTCCTTGCGCTGATAATTGAGATTACATGGTTGCCTGCATCATGAAGCGCTTGTGCAATCGGCATAACCAAAGCAATTCCCAGACCCCCGCCAATGCAAACAGCCGTTCCATAATTTTCAATATGTGTTGGATGCCCTAAAGGGCCCACAACATCTAGAAGATAATCACCCGCATTTAAAGTGGATAACTGACGTGTTGTGTCACCTGCTACCTGAAAAATGATAGTAATCGTTCCACGAATTGTGTCAGAACCAGCTATAGTTAATGGTATCCTTTCGCCCGGCTCATCTATACGAAGCATGATGAATTGCCCAGCTTTCCTTTTTTGAGCAACTTTAGGCGCTTCAATCTTCATTAAAAAAGTAGATTCTGCAATCTTTGCCTTTTCAATAATCTTAAACATAGCCCCCACCCTGTTAAAACAATTTATGCAACTTTATAGATACACTGATAAAATAAAGAAGGTAATTTACCAAAGTAATCGTAACTTATCTACAAAAAAAATGCAAGTGGAAAAGAAGGTTTGACAAGGGAGGTCATTCAGCATATAATTTCACAAAGAATTCCGTGTAATCTTAGCGATTTATTTGGAATTTTAAATTTATAACTTGTGAGATTTGAGGTTGTAAAACCTCCCGCTGATTAAAAGAATCTTAGGAATTATTTTATTGCTGGTTTATCCATGTCGGTAGTATTTACAGGCGAAAGAAGTTGCAGCCATGATACAAGTAAGCGCTGTTTATGACATTATAAAGCGATACTATCGCTTCTTAATTACCACCCATGTTCGGGCAGACGGGGACGCTATAGGGTCTGAAGTAGCCCTCTATCATGCCTTGAAAAATATGGGAAAATCCGTGTGTATCGTCAATGACTCTGCTGTTCCACAAATTTACAAATTTATTGTTCCTAATTCAGTAATGCATATCTATCCCGAACTTCCCAAAGAACAAGCAGAGGTTGTTTTTGCCTTAGATTGTCCTACACTGGATCGGATTGGTAAAACCCGTGAATGCATTCCAAAAGATGCAAAGATTATAAACATAGACCACCACATATCTAACGAAAATTTTGGTAATATTAATATTGTAACTGATGATGTTTGTGCAACGGGCGAAATACTCTTATCCATCTTCAAAGAAATGAAGATTAATATTTCTCCTTATATTGCCACAGCCTTATATGTGGCAATAGTAACGGACACGGGAAGGTTTACACACACTAATACTACACCAGAAGCACTTAAAGCGGCTGCATTTCTTATCGAATGTGGCGCAAGACACAATGAGGTTACCAAAAACGTTTATAATACTAACTCTTTTAATCTAATTCAGCTAAATGCCCATGTGCTCAATACTGTAAAACTTCACTTCGAGAATCGAATTGCTACGGTCTGGGTAACCAAAGAGATGTTGGAAAAAACGAAGGTTGATGCTATTGACACGCAGGAATTGGCAGATATTCCTATCTCGATCGAAGGTGTTTGTGTCGGCGTTTTGCTTCGTGAGATGACACAGCCCAATTGGGTCAAGGTGAGCATGAGGAGTCGTAATGGTTTTGATGTAAATAACGTTGCGAAAAAGTTTGGAGGCGGCGGTCATAAATACGCAGCCGGGTGCGAAATACAGGGTAGTATCGTAGAGGTGCAAAAATTCATTCTCGCCGAGTTAGAGAAGGCGTTATTGCAGAAAAAATAATACCCGCAGGCGTGAAGTTAGAAGTTTGATTTGACACTAACTGTCAACTTTTATGGAACTACAGATTTCGCAGATTACGCAGATAAAAAAAGAATTATTATCAATAATTAATGCCGTCAAAACCAAGATTGAGATTGAAAAAGGATTTGGGATAGATACAATCTCCATCTCTAAACTCAACGGAAAAATAAGCATGCCCGAGTTAAATCCTCTTATAAAAAACAATCCTATCAAAACCCCATTAACTGATAAACAAATTGACTCTGATGGAAAAGAAAGAAGGGCACAACTTTTAGAAAACCTGCAGAGCGAAATGATGGACTGCCACAAATGCCCACTTGGTAAAACACGGACTAATCTTGTATTTGGCGTGGGCAATCCAATGGCAAACCTTATGTTTGTGGGTGAGGCACCGGGTCGGGATGAAGATCTTCAAGGTGAGCCTTTTGTCGGACGTGCTGGCCAGTTACTCACCAAAATAATAGAGGCTATTGGTTTCAAACGCAGCGATGTTTATATTGCCAATGTCCTCAAGTGCCGTCCTCCGGGAAACCGTAATCCACTTCCAGAAGAAATTACCCTCTGTATGCAATACCTAATTAAACAGATTGAGATAATTCAACCAAAGGTTTTGTGTGCTCTAGGCACCTTTGCCGCCCAGACACTGCTCAACACAAAATCTCCTGTTGGTACTTTAAGGGGTAGATTCCATGAGTACAAAGGTATACCAGCTATGGTTACTTTTCATCCGGCATATTTATTAAGAAATCCGAACGACAAAGTCAAGGTTTGGGAAGATATGAAAAAGGTGCGGGATTTTTTAGGTGAATTATTACAAAAAGATTCAAACCCGTCGTAGATTTTTAAGGTATGTAAATACATCATGATTTCGGTTGATATGGCTGTAAAAATTGTTACGGATGTAGTCGAACCACTACAACCCAAAAAAGTGCCCTTTGAAAGCGCTTTGGGACTATGTCTTGCGCAGGATGTGCAGTCAGATATAGACATGCCGCCGTTTGACCGCTCTGCAATGGATGGCTACGCTATTATTGCAGAAGATACTGCAAATGCGCCGGTTGAATTGACGGTTATTGAAAATATTGCAGCAGGTCACATGCCTAGAAAAAAGGTATCACGTGGACAGGCATCCAAGATCATGACAGGAGCCGCCGTGCCTGAGGGTGCTAATGCCGTAATCAAGTTTGAGGAAACGGAAGAAGTTTCCTCAAATAATCGGGTAAAAATTCTCAAAACTGTTAGTATTGGCAGTAACATATCAAAGCGGGGCGAAGACATGCAGATTGGGCAAGCCGTGCTTCATAAAGGCATGCCCATTAGACCACAGGAAATCGGTATACTTGCCACTGTAGGAAAATCACAGATCGAGGTATTTCCCACTCCAACGGTAGGCATTATCGCTACTGGCACTGAGCTGGTGAACGTAGAAACTAAGCCGTCTATGGCACAGATCAGAAATAGCAATGGTTATTCGCTGGCGGCACAGGCAAGGCGTTTACTGGCGAATGTTGAAATCCTGGGTGTAGTTAAAGATACTAAGGACGAAATTTCCAGAACAATGCAAAAGGGGTTACAAAAGAATATTCTGATTCTTTCCGGAGGCGTCTCTATGGGGGAATACGACCTGGTGGGTGACGTGATGAAGGACTTAAACACGCAGATATATTTCGAGAAGGTGCTACTTAGACCCGGAAAACCAGTTATTTTTGGCAAAAAGGACAAGACGCTTATCTTTGCCCTGCCGGGAAATCCTGTTGCTTCATTTGTTACCTTTGAATTGTTCATTTATCCTGCTATACGAAAAATGATGGGATTTACTACCATTCACAGAACTATATTAAAAGCAACTTTGGAGATGGAAATACTTGTCAAAAGAAAGCGCCGTGAGTATCGTCCCGCATTCCTCCGCATGCAAGATAATACATATTTTGTTTCACCTGTGGAATGGCACGGTTCAGCAGATCTACTATCTACTACAAGGGCTAACTGCCTGCTCGTTGTCCAAGAAGATGCCGGAAAGCTCGCCGCAGGGCAGTTGGTTGACGTAATACTTTTAGATTAAAAGATTTACTAGCTACATGCCCCTGTAGCCCAACTGAATAGAGCGTTGGCCTCCGGAGCCAAAGGTTGCAGGTTTGAATCCTGCCAGGGGCGCTCTTGTAAGCACATCCATGTTATAAGGTAAGTGTATATAGGCTATACTCGACCCATAATCTCTAACTTCTTGTTTAAAGATGCGTTAAGGTTTAAGTTTGGGAGTGAAGCAATAACATTTTCTGGCGTGAATAATTATTTTTCGACTTATTGACATTCTTTAATTTGATGATATAATTATAGAGTTAAAATATTACCTTAAGACAATTTATCTTCTAAATTAATGGTTAATTTCATTCCTCAAGAAAAGATTGCGGAAATACAGCATGCCTCAGATATTATTCAAATCATATCAGAGTATGTTAACTTAAAACAAAGCGGTAGAAATTTTATCGGCTTGTGTCCATTTCATTCTGAAAAAACCCCTTCTTTTACAGTAAATCCAGAGAAGAAACTTTTTAAATGCTTTGGATGCGGCGAGGGTGGAACGGTTTTTAATTTTGTAATGAAGCAGGAAGGTATGGACTTTGTAGAAGCCGTGAAATCCATAGCTTCTAGGGTGCATATAGATCTTTCTCATTTAGAAACAGCGAAAACATCCTTTTCCACCGCAGAAAAGGCAAGTTTGCTGAAAATAACTAATTTTGCTGCAAACTTTTATCATAAAATTTTGGTTAATAGTGAATATGGAAAGATTGCAAGAGATTATTTGAAACAGCGCAAGATAAATGACCATTCTGTTCAAAACTTCCGTCTCGGTTATGCGCCGGATAGTTGGGACGCACTAATAAAAATTTGTAAAGAACGCAATATCTCAAACGATCTATTAGAAAAAGTAGGGCTGATTATACCAAAAAAGGAGGGAAATGGTTATTACGACCGCTTTCGTAACAGATTGATGTTTCCAATATTGGATGCGAGAAGGCAGGTAATTGGTTTTGGCGGAAGGGCATTAGACGATTCAACTCCAAAGTATCTGAATTCGCCAGAGACCGTTCTTTTTAATAAAAGCAACATTCTTTACGGCATTGACATTGCAAAAAATGCTATTTTAAAGCAACACCGCTCGATACTCATGGAAGGCTATACGGACGTGATTATGGCGCACCAGCATGGAATTGATTGGTCGGTAGCTGTGATGGGAACGGCAATATCAAAACAACATTTGAGGCAATTAAGGCAATACTGCAATCAGGTGATACTCCTTTTGGATTCAGATACAGCCGGTTGGAAATCCTCAGATAAGAGTTTGGATATTTTTGTTGAAGAAGAATTCGACGTGAAAATTGCTCAACTGCCAAAAGGTCACGATCCTTGCGACTTTCTTGTGGCGGAAGGAGTAAATAAGTTCCTGGAATATGTCAATAATGCCATGGACTTTTTTAGTTTCAAGGTTGAAATCGCGGCTTCCAAATGGGATATGTCAACAATTAATGGAAGGGCAAGCGCCATCAACGACGTTCTTTCTACGGCGATGAAAATGCCAGATGTTATTAAACGCAACTTGCTGATTAAGCGGGTCGCTGAGGAAATGTCTATAGACGAGGCAACATTACGGACTCATTTGAAAAAATTTAATAAACAGTTGCCTGTTTCAAACAGACAGCAGGTTGTTGAGCATAGATTAAACGCCTCTGCAAAAGTAGAGCGGGAACTTTTATACTTAATGCTATCGTGTAATGATTTTATACCTAGAGTTTTAAAAGAAATAGGATTGGAAGAATTTAGCAATGAAGATTTTTTGAAGATTACTGAAGAAATAATCGGATTATACAGCAAAAATAATGTTGTAAAAGGCGAAGATGTATTACATATACTGGAAGATGTTCAACTCAATAAAATATTAATGGATATAGTAACATCGGAAGAGTTTCAAAATATCGCAAATTATACCGAAAGGCTGGATGCCTGTATCCATTTCTTTAAGAAACGGAACAGCCGGAGGGAAATTCACCAAACAAAGAAAAAAATGCTGGATGTAGTTAAGTCTGGCAATAATGAAGAAGATATTGTTGTGTTGCTGGATGCATTTCACAAAAAAACCTTAAACAGCCATGTTTTGAAAGGCAAAGTTTAGATATAAATTCGTTTTTGTGCTATTAATTGAATGCAAGACAGATTTAATTAAAAAAAAGAAAATTAATCAGCTTCATTTACATTAATAACATTGTTGAGGAGGCTTATCTTTAATGGATAATTTAAATCAAAAAATTAAGCATCTTGTACAAAAGGGTAAAGAAAAGGGCTATCTAACATACGATGAATTGAACGATATGTTGCCCGACGATGCGGACATTTCACCAGAAAAAATCGATGATATTTTAATGATGCTGGATGAGCTGGGAGTTGATCTAATTGACGAAACAGAAATTGAGAGCCGGGATGCTGTTGATGCTGAGGAAGCAGAACCTTTCCCGGAAACCGAGTTAGAATTTGGCGAAGTCCCGACAATTACAGAAAAGATAGACGATCCTGTTCGTATGTATCTTACTCAAATGGGTGAAATACCTTTACTTACACGGGATGAAGAGATTATGTTAGCCAAAAAGATCGAAATTACGAGAAAGAGATTTCTAAAGAAGGTATTACATTCAGACCTATCGCTGGCAACCTGTTTAAGGATAATGGAAGACGTAAATAATGGGGAACTTTCATTTGATCGGACTCTGAAGGTTAATGCAATGGTGGATAATTGCAAGGATGAGATTCTAGAACAGTTTCCTAGAACGGCCAGAATTCTAAAAACAGTCCTTCAAAAAAACAGAGAAGATTACATACGCATAAAACGGAGACAGACTTCCGAAAGGGAAAAAATAAAACTGCTCCGAGTAATCAGGAATAGAAGACGAAAAGGCATTGATCTGCTTGAAGAAATTAACATTCGTACAAAACGGATACAACCTCTGATGAAAAGACTGCAAGAGATTGTTTACGAAATGGAAAATTTAGAAAAACAGATTGTAGAGTGCAAAGGAGGGTCTAAATCTAACGGTCGTTACAAAGAATTTGAATCTCAATATGAAAAGCTAGAACACACCGTATTAGAAAATACAAAAAGATTGGCGCTTCGAGTTGAGTCCATTGAAAGAATTCACAGAGAACACGAATCTGCCAAAAGAAAACTCTCTGGAGCAAATCTAAGGCTGGTTGTAAGTATTGCCAAAAAATATAGAAATCGCGGTTTAAGCTTTCTGGATTTAATTCAAGAGGGCAATACAGGACTTATGCGTGCAGTGGATAAATATGAATATCGGCGGGGATACAAGTTCAGCACCTATGCCACGTGGTGGATACGCCAGGCGATTACCCGTTCGATTGCCGATCAGGCAAGAACGATACGTATTCCTGTGCACATGATCGAGACTATGAGCAAGATTCGGAATGTTTCTAAAAAACTTTTGCAGGAAAAAGGTCGTGAACCGACGATAGAAGAAATTGCCAGAGAGGTAAAAATCACTGTGGGAGAGGCAAGACGTGTACTAAAAATATCCAGACATCAAATATCTCTGGATCGTCCTGTTGGTGAAAGCGAAGACAGCTCTTTTGGTGATTTTATTGAGGATGAAAAGGCTGAATCTCCAGTATCCGCTGCAACTCAGGAGATGTTAAAAGATAAGATTGAAAGCGTGCTGGAAACGTTAACCTATCGCGAAAGAGAGATTATTAAACTTCGATATGGCATTGGCGATGGATACACCTATACGCTCGAAGAGGTTGGTAAAATATTTAAAGTTACGAGGGAAAGAGTCAGACAGATAGAGGCAAAAGCCGTGAGGAAATTGCAACACCCGATTAGAAGTCGGAAACTAGAAGGTTTCTTGGATGGAATGAGTAGTGATTAATATTTACAATATACGGATATAAATGATTTGGCGTGCTATCTGACGGCTACAGCTTTGCACACCTTGTGGAAATTAATTTACAGGAAATTTTAAAATTTCTGTCGTTTGCAAGAGAGATTTGTCTGGCATAGTGCAAATAAAATTAATTGCAAAGAGGAATCTATGAACGAAGGTATAGAGGCGCTTCGGAGGTTACAGTCTATAGATACACAATTAAAAAGAGTTGAGGGTGACAAGCTTTACAGGAGTTATGACGTCCAAAAAAAACAGAACCAAATCCAGCAAAAAAAGGCAGAACTGACTAAGATTGCTGAAGAAATAAAGGGTTCCCAAAAAAAAGTGGGTGCTAAGGAACTCGACTTAAAAAGCATTGAAGCAGAGATTGACAAATTAAAGTCTCAGATGAATCAGGTCAAAACTAATAAAGAGTTTAGCGCCCTAAAGACTGAAATAGCAGGAAAGGAAGCAGATAAATCCGTTTTAGAGGATGAAATCCTCACTATGATGACAAAACATGAGGAAATGCAGCAGAGATATAAATCTTTTGAAAAAGAAATCGCGCATGAGGAATCACAACTAAGGGAAATCCAAAAACAAGTAGAAACAGACCTGAAAGTAATGGAATCTGAAATTGTTGAACTTAGGAAAAAACATAATGAATATGCAACACTTATAGAACAGGATACCTTACAGCATTATAATAGATTAGTAAAACACAAAGACGCCGTAGCTGTAGTTGGCGTTGTTAATAAAGTATGTCAGGGGTGCTTCATGTCTATAACATCGCAAATACTCAATCAGCTTATGTCAGGCAAGGGTATTACATTTTGTCATAGCTGCGGTCGGATTTTGTATCTGGATGATGATGAAGAAGGAGGATAATAGTCCACTCCAATACGGTATAGCTTTAACCAATCGGAACGTGCCGCAAGCTGTGAAAAGATATTACAGGATAATACACAACAAGGCGAATAAAGTAGACGAGGTGATCGTCGGTTCCAATTATTCTTAGGAATGGTTGGGGCGGGAGGAAAGTCCGAGCTCCACAGGACACAGCGCTCCGTAACGCGGAGTCCCGGTGACGGGAAGGAAAGTGCAACAGAAAATATACCGTTCCACACTTGTGGAATAAGGGTGAAATGGTGGAGTAAGAGACCACCGCTCCAATGGTGACATTGGGGGCATGGCAAACCCCGCTGGGAGAAAGGCTAAATAGAGAGGGATGAAGCGGTCCGCTTCGTTAATACCTCCGGGTAAGCCGTTAGATCTCGTTGGCAACAACGAGACTAGATGAATGATCACCCACGACAGAACTCGGCTTATTGTCTGCTTAAACGTAAATCCCCTCCAATACCATACAAATATTGGAGGGGATTTTTTATTTCTTCTTTGCCCCCTTTTTTGTTTTTTTACTACCAGATGCCTTCTTTTTCCCCGTATGCCTTGCGCATGTCGTACACATAAAACACCTCCTATAAAATGGTTATTATATAATCTACGGCGTAATTATAAATCAAACAAGAATTTTTGCAAATGTTTTCTATGGTAAAAATTGAAAATAAATTAATACCTAGGCTTCTTGCTTTTTACTAAGATGGTATATTTTAATCTTTTGTAATCTTTGTACCTGCTCTACCTTCAAGCGCATCTTTTACTTTATCAATAGATGTGATAATCGTCAATTTTCCACCCCCGTCCAAAAAATTAACTGCCGCTTGAATCTTTGGGCCCATGCTTCCCGGTGGAAAATGCCCTTCCTTCTGATACTTTTGTGCATTTTCTATTGTCAAATTATTTAATGCCCGTGCGTTTGTTTGTTTGAAGTTTAAATATACATGTTCCACTCCGGTAAGCATCACAAGACAGTCCGCTTTAATACCCCTTGCCAGAATGCTGGATGCCAGGTCTTTATCAATTACAACATCTACCCCTTCCAAATCTCCATTATCTCTTACAATAACAGGTATACCGCCGCCGCCCGCCGCAATAACAATATCGCCTGCTTCCAAAAGACTTTTTATCGCGCACTCTTCCACAATTTCAATCGGATTGGGTGATGCAACAACCCTACGATACCCTCTATGAGAATCCTCTATAATATGCCAGCCCTTTTCACGCTGAAAACGTTCCGCTTCTTCTTTAGGTAAAAAAGGCCCTATTGGTTTTGTAGGATTTGAAAAAGCCTTGTCATGCTTATCAACAATAACCTGTGTGAGAACGGTAACTACACACTTATTAATTCCCTCTTTCCGTAATCGGTTGGTTAACGATTGCTGGATCATATACCCAATTGTACCTTCAGTATCTGCAACACAGACACCCAGCGAAAGTTCTGGTACCTGATTTCTGCTCGCTTCTACCATAAGCAGCATATTACCCACTTGTGGTCCGTTGCCATGCGTAATGACTACTCTGTATCCTTGTTTTAGACAATAAATAATACCGTCCAGACTTTTCCTGACATTTTCAAACTGCTCGGCAATCGTACCTTGTTGTCCTTCTCTGATAAGGGCGTTTCCTCCAAGGGCAATTACTATAACCTTGCTTTCCTTGTGTTGTGCTGTAAACTGGTTAAAAGAATAATCTTTTGACGAGTATTGTGCCATAGCTTCCTCACGGTGTTCCTCTAGTTTTCTGTTTGACCACATTTTTTACTGACAAAATCATATATGTAGATATCACGAATGGCGAAGTCAAAGTAATTACACCAAGATTCATCATTCCATACGTGATAAAGACGGAAATTACAATAGACGCTGCTGCTAAAAATAAATATTGCAGGTTTTTACCCGATAGCGCTATCCCGCATAATACTCCGTTAAAACCAAATAAGCCAATATTTACCATATTTAGCGGAAGTGAAGATACAAGTGATATGACAACCCCCAGCGATGACCCTAACAGTGCGTATAACGCCGTTATCCTTGAACAAACCAAAATTCCAATGAAAATTACGATGCCCGCAATAAAATTTTCCTGAAACATTACCTGCCCAACACCCGTGCTTATAGCATGAATAATGTCTATGTTGTTTATGTTTGGTAATTGAAATGTCTTTAACTGGACAAAATGTAGCTTTAAAATTATAACCATTACTATCCATGTTGAGATGACGAATGGTGCTGTATAGGGAGGTATTTTCAATATGGACATTCCTTTCCTGACGATTGTTGAT
>JAHFOX010000110.1 GCA_023261445.1 Planctomycetota bacterium | reverse complement strand
CGAAGATACATTTTAATTGGCATTCCTGTGGCTTGCATGATCTCCATCATTGTATCGCTTGTTACATTCCATCCCGGGAAGGATACAAAAAACCAGAAGGAAAACCCCGCATCAAAGGAGGCATCCCCTTCACAGAAGCAGATCGAAAATATAAGTGGCACGAATACGGTAACCCAAACTGTTCAGGGGTTAACCATGCCAAGTTACGATGAAAAGGGAAAAGAGGTTGTAGTCATGCGCGGCGAGAATACCATACTGATGAACAACAATGTCTATAAAATCATATCTCCTGAAATTGAAGTACTTGATTCTGCTGGCGCAGAAAGCGGCACTCAGTCTGTTTTGATTACATCAGACATTGGAGAAATGAACAATGCTTCCAACGAAGGTTATCTCTCGGAGAATGTAGTTGTCCACCTCGATCCTGAAACCCAGCTCAATACAGAATATCTAAGATATTCACCGGAAAAAAAGTTCGTTTACACAGACGACCCGGTTACTATAAACGGAAATGGCGTAAAAATTACAGGACAGGGCTGTGAAATAGACCTTACTAATAAAAAAATGTGGATAAAAAAAGATGCAGAAATGGAAATGGATGGCATCAAAAACGACCTCTTTTTCCTGTCCAACGAAAGTGCCACTCGGACTATGCAAATTTCCACAGAAAACACAACTTGTCCAGAAAAAGCCAAAGATGAAGGAACGCCAACCCCCGAAAAAACATTTATTAGATCAAACGGACAACTTATTTTTGACAGGAAGCCCGATGCAAAAATCATGACATTTAACGACAATGTTGTGGTCAAGAAAGGCAGTTCAACAGTCTTTTCAGATAAGCTGGTGATTTTCCTGGATCCGGAGACAAAGCAAACAAAGCAAGCCATCGCCAGTGGAAATGTACTTGCATCGCAAGGTACAAAAATTGCCAAGGGAGGCGCTCTTACATGGGATGTCAATACCCAAAGCGCAATTTTAGAAGACTCTCATAATGCTGAATTTGTCAAAGACGATTTGAATATTGATGCCCTGAAAATGATCTTTTATAAAAACACTGGCAAAATAGACGTTCCAAGCCCAGGCAGTTTAATATCAAAGATTAATGAAAAAGCAGATACCAAAAAAAACTCAGTTAAATCAGGTGAAACGGACAACAATATCAACGTAAAATGGGAAGGAAATATGAATTTCTTTGACGAAACACGAGAGGCAAGCTTTGAGAAGAATATTGAAGTCAAAAGAGAAAATTCTACCATGTTCTGTGATAAACTGGATGTAACATTTAACAAAGACACTTATGATTTACAAACTATGGCGGCAACACAAAAAATACATATAATAGACAAAAAAAATTCTTTATACAGCGAGGCTGTAGGGGATCGGGTAACATGGGACACAAAAAACAGGGTTACCGTATTAACAGGGCAACCATTTGCGCTACTTAGACAAGGAAATAAAAGGCAAATTTTCGCACCCAGAGTTTTATTTTTTGAAGACGGCAATAGCATTCTTTGTGAAGGCAGCGGGAATCTGTATGAAAAAGGAATCGAAAATACAGAAGAAACTGACATAAAGGTCATCTGGGTTAAAAAAATGCACTACAGTAACACACTTAAAAAAGCAAGCTTTTATGAAGATGTAGAGGTTACCCGAGACGGACAGAAGCTAAACGGTGATCAGGTTGACGCTTACCTTGACGATAACCAAAGAATAAACAAAATAATTTCCACTGGCAATGTCTATTTCCTTAGTAAGGCTTTAGACGGCAGCGAAGGATTAGGGTCGTTACTTACTTGGGATCTGGTTAAAAATGTTGCACTGCTGACAGGCAAACCAAAAGCCGAGCTGCGAAAAGAAGGATCAAGAACGTATTCTGAAAAGGTTTATTTTAATATAGCAGGAAATCGGGTTACGTGGGAAGGCAGACCACACTGGCAGCTCATCACTAAAGAAGCAGATAATTAGGCAAATATGCGTTACATTTCAATCGTCATTCTAGTCTCAATACCTCTCTTAACAACACTTGTTTTTGCGGAAAACACAAAACAGGTTGAAATATTTGCCCATCACGGCGTGTTAGAAGACGTCCCGGAAAATACATTCGCCGCATTAAAGAGAGCCGTTGAGTTAGGAATTGACGGAGTGGAGATTGACATTCGGCAAACAAAAGACAAACAGCTCATATTAATGTGCGATGAAACTATTGATAGAACAACCGATGGGAAAGGACGTGTTGACCAGTTACTATATGCCGAGATACGACAATACGACGCAGGTTCATGGCACGGCGAAGAATTCAAAGGCGAGAAAGTACCTTTGTTTTCCGACGTACTAAAATTCTGCAAAATCAATAATCTTAAATTAATTCTGAATGCCAAACAACCCTGCATGGAAAAACAAATATTAAACCTCGTAAAGACGTCCGAAATGTCTTCTCGGGTTTATTTGTGGGGAACACTTAGAACTATAAATAAGGCAGAATATATAGAGCCGTTTGGAAATCCGCTTGTTTTTGTATCCCAGGAAGAGTCAAAAGAAGAAACAATACGTCGTATACACGATGAAAAAAAATATGCATTCTCAATCTTGCTAGGCACTGACAATAGAAAGGACATAAAAGACCAAATCAAGGCGGGAATAGATGTTATACTCGTGGATTATCCATGTGTTGCCGCAGATATTTTAAATATCAAAAGCCAGAGTATTAGCCATAAAAGACCGATCAAAAAAATAGACATTAATAGTACATCACAAGAAGAGACTAACGATAATACCGCATATATTCAGGAAAAGGTAAATGATCTGCTGAAAACAATAGAAGGTGAAGACTATGATAAGGCAAGAACTGCTACTTTGGCATTGATGGTGTTGCCGCAAAAAAACACCGTCTCGCCACTCTTGAAACTTCTTAAAAATAAACAACCTCAGACAAAACAAAATGCCGTTTGGGCGCTTGGATTTTGTGGTGATGAAAGTATAGCGGAACACATACACCCACTTTTAAATGACAAGAATACTGAGGTACGCAGGGAAGCCGTCCTTGCGCTGAAAAGGCTGGGCGCTAAACAATCAGTTCCAATACTTATTGAAACAATAAAGACAGAAACTGATCGTGAAGTTAAATATGATATAGCAAGAACGTTAGGAACACTCGGAGATCAAAGCACAGTTTTCACCTTAGCTAACATTATCACACAAGAGAAAAACTGGTTTGTAAAAAGCGCATGTGTTGGGGCATTAAGACATATCGGCAGTGATAAGGCTATAAATATTCTCGCCAATATCTTAACCACCGATGCTGGAGATGATGCGGCATGGGCGCGGACAAATGCCGCATGGGCATTAGCCGCTATAGGTGAAAAATCTATTCATCTATTAACGACTTCTTTGATGGATAAGGAAGAAGCAACAAGACGAAGGGCGGGATGGGCGTTGATAAAAATCGGCGCCCCTGCAGTAAAAGAACTGATTAATTCCCTCCGCGATACTAATGACTTTACAAGAAGCCGTGTAGCGCAAATCCTAGGTTGGATTGGGGACGACAGCGCAGCCACCTCATTAATATGGGCATTGAAAGATAATGAACCCTCCGTTGTAAGCGCTGCGGCATGGGCGCTTGGCAGGATTGGCAGTCCTAAGGCGCTTCCACCCTTAAAAACCCTTGCAAATAACAAAAATAGTGATATTCGTGAAAATTCAATAGAGGCTGTCGAAAGGATAGTGGCAAACAAGGAAAAGATGACTGATTACAAAGAATCTGAACAAAAATCATAAAACATATTTGATTAATCTGTAAATTTTCAATATTATAGCATCTTGATTTAAATAGGACTCAGATTTTACAGATACACACAGGTAATTTTTTTGGGTAATCTGTACTACAAATTTATAAAATCTTGCTTTTTTAGCAAGGTTTTTAAAGCTGTTTTTTTAAATCATTTTGTTGGTCTTATAACATATTAAAATCTGTGTAAATCTGCTTAATCTGCGTAATCCGTGTCCAACAATTAAACTATTAAAAAGGTTCTATTTCGATGAAACGAGGTTTAGTATATCTTGTGGGCGCTGGACCGGGTGACCCGCGCCTTATCACCGTAAAAGGCTTAGAATGCATTAAAAAAGCCGATGTGCTTATCTATGATTATCTGGTAAATGTTGACCTTCTCAAAAACGCCAGACCCGATGCAGAATTCATCTATGTGGGTAAACAGGGAGGAGCACACACCCTCGAACAGGAAGAGATTAATGAACTCATTGTAAAAAAGGCTCTGGAAGATAAAATAGTAACCCGATTAAAGGGTGGCGATCCGTATGTCTTCGGGCGCGGCGGAGAAGAGGCGCTGGTGCTCCATGAAAACCATATACCGTTCGAGGTGGTTCCCGGCATTACCGCAGCTATCGCAACTCCCAACTATGCGGGTATTCCTGTTACCCATCGTGACTGCACCTCTACCTTTGGGCTGATCACCGGACACGAAGACCCCACAAAAGACGAAAGTTCCATTGACTGGGCCAAGATCAGCACGGGCATCGGCACACTCGCTTTCTATATGGGAATAAAGAACCTTCCGTATATTACCGAACAGCTCATGAAACACGGCCGTTCCAAAGATACCCCAGTTGCCGTAATCCGGTGGGGAACCACGTCACAACAGAAAACGGTGGTAGGCACACTGAGTACAATCGTCCAGAAAGCAAAAGATATAAAACCGCCTGCAATTACGATAGTCGGCGAGGTCGTAAAACTCCGCGATCAACTCAACTGGTTTGAAACCAAACCACTGTTTGGGAAGACGATTGTCGTGACGCGTTCGAGGGAACAGGCCAGTGATTTTGCCGATAAATTATACGAATACGGCGCGCATGTCATTGAATTCCCCACCATCGAAATTGCGAAACCGGATTCCATTCAACCCCTGGACGAAGCCATAAAAAATATTCAGAGCTTTAACTGGCTCGTCTTTACAAGCATTAACGGCGTTGACGCATTTTTCCAGCGGTTGTTCGAGTTGGGAAAAGATATCCGGGAGCTTAAAGGCATCAAGGTATGCGCCATAGGCCCTGCCACGGAGGAAGGCATTGAAAAGTATCACATAAAGGTAGATTGCAGACCGCCCAAGTTTGTTGCAGAGTCTGTCGTGGAAGAATTAAAGAAGGTAACGGCTATAAAGGGTGAAAAATTCTTACTGCCAAGGGCGGATATTGCCAGAAGCTTTCTGCCCGAAGAGCTTCAGAAACTGGGGGGAAAGGTTACCGATCTGGTGGCTTACAAGACCGTCATGGCACAACCGAAGGACATCAATCTTATTGACAAAATCAAAAACGGCGAGATTCATATCGTCACGTTCACAAGCTCATCTACGGTGAGAAATTTTTTACAAATCGTCGGTGAGAAAAATATATCGGCATTCAATGGTTACGTCCAGTTTGCCAGCATTGGCCCGATTAC
>JAHFOX010000045.1:5351-15914 GCA_023261445.1 Planctomycetota bacterium | reverse complement strand
GTTGCCATTTATTTAAACTCAGGCAGACTAACTATGTATATTTATTTGTATAAAACCAGCAAAATTGATATATTTACATTCCATTAGCTATGTATAAATATCTCTATTTTCTTAAAGATAATATATATTTCCTTTTAACCAGGAGTTTTATATTATTCATTTTTATGAAAGGCTGTGCAGTTAACGAAATGAATGCAAACGAGAACGATGCTCCGCAAAAATCTCCTGGACACGAGACTAAAGTTTCACACAAGAGAAATCCCAACCACTTAATTAATGAAAAAAGTCCTTATCTGCTGCAACATGCCTACAACCCTGTTGACTGGTATCCGTGGGGTAATGAGGCATTTCAGAAGGCGCTAAGCAAAAATAAACCTATTTTTCTTTCTATTGGATATTCCACTTGCCACTGGTGCCATGTTATGGAATATGAATCCTTTGAAGATGAGGAAGTGGCGAAAATTTTGAATGATAATTTTGTGTCTATTAAGGTGGATAGGGAAGAACGTCCTGATATAGACAATATATATATGACTGTATGCCAGGCAATGACTGGCAGCGGTGGTTGGCCTTTGAATCTGTTCTTAACTCCAGAAAAAAGGCCATTCTACGCGGGCACTTATTTCCCAAAAACAGAACGCTTCGGAAATCCAGGTCTTATTGCAATTCTTAAGCAAATATCTAATCTCTGGAACACAAACAGAGAGAGCGTCCTTTCTTCAAGTGAACAAGTGATAAAGGTTCTGCGGGCTGAGGCGACGGTGTCAACCGATAAACTACTAACCGAAGAGACGCTAAAGCACGCTTACGAAAAACTAAGGGATAATTTTGACTTACTTTACGGTGGATTTGGCAATGCCCCCAAGTTTCCCACACCGCATAATTATACCTTTTTGCTTCGATGGTGGAAACGAAGCAAAGATCCGATGGCTTTAGAGATAGTTGAAAAAACATTAGAGCGAATGGGTCGTGGTGGTATTTATGACCAATTAGGAGGCGGGTTTCACAGGTATTCTACTGATGAATATTGGCTTGTACCACACTTTGAAAAGATGCTATATGACCAAGCGTTACTTGCTATGGCTTATACAGAAACATACCAAGTTACCGGAAAAACGTTTTATGCAGACATGGTAAAAAGCATTTTTGATTATGTTTTACGTGACATGACATCGCCCGAAAAAGGCTTCTATTCCGCTGAAGATGCCGATGTTGATGGGGTTGAGGGGAAATTTTATGTCTGGACACCGCAAGAAGTCACAGATATTTTGGGAGAAAAAAACGGCAAAATTATTTGTGATTATTACGATGTTTCTAGGGAAGGTAATTTTGATGAAAAGAATGTATTACATGCGGATAAACCATTAACTACATTTGCTAAATTGGAGGGCATAAATAATGAACAACTCCAGGAACTTCTTAACAACAGTAAAGAAAAACTCTTTTCTGTACGGGAAAAACGCACCCATCCCAGCAAGGATGATAAGATACTTACCGCATGGAATGGTCTGATGATAGCCGCATTTGCAAAAGGCGCACAGGCTTTAAATGAACCAAAATATGCACAGGAGGCAATGGATGCGGCAGATTTTATCTCGAACACACTACTCCAAAAGGACGGGACATTGTTAAGGCGTTATAGGGCAGGAGAGGCTTCTATTCAGGGCTATTTGGATGATTACGCCTATTTAGTGTGGGGTTTAATTGAACTTTACGAAACAACATTTGAAGTAAAATATCTCAAAACCGCTCTTAAAATCAACAAACGAATGATAGAGTATTTCTGGGATGAAAAGGGTGGCGGCTTATTTTTTAATGGCAAGAAGAATGAGCAGCTCATAACTCAGACAAAGGAAATTTATGATGGGGCAACACCTTCAGGGAATTCGGTTGCCTTATTGAATATTCTGAGATTAGGCCGTATGACAGGAGACCTGGATTTAATCAAAAAGGCGGAGATAATTATTAAAACCTTTTCTGAAACTGTAAACCAATATCCGTCTGGCTATACTCAATTCCTATGTGCTTTGGATTTTGCCATTGGTCAAACAAAAGAAATTGTTATAGCAGGAGAACCAAGTCAAGAAGACACAAGGTTGATACTGCATGAAATATGGAAACGTTTCTTGCCAAGGAAGGTTTTGTTATTACATCCAGAAAAGGATAAATCAATTGAAGAAGTTGTGGCGTTTGTCAAAGAACAGAAAGCTGTAAACGGCAAAGCCACAGCCTATATCTGTGAGAATTATACCTGTAAAGCACCTACCAGCAATGTTAACAAAATAATTAAGATTTTGGAAGAGCATTAAAACACCCTTAATTCCTTGGTGTCATGTTGGATTCGATTATTCTATATATAAGTGCTGTCTCAGCATTTACATGGTTAATATTAATCTTTATACCTGTGCGCTGGTGCATGTCGGAGCGATGGGATGCTGTTAATAGTTTACACGTGCTTATTCCCGAATTACCGAAGCTGTCCGTTATTGTGCCCGCACGCAATGAATCCGATTCGCTTCCATTGACGTTGCCTTCATGGCTTGCTCAGGATTATCCCGCATCAGAAATCATATTGATAGACGACGAGTCAAATGACGATACGAAAGGATGCGCAAGAGATATTGCGGCACAATACAAACGAGATGTGTGTGTTCTAAAGGGAACACCTTCTCCACCCGGATGGACGGGCAAATTATGGGCACTACAGCAAGGCATCAACGCATCTTCGGGTGAATGGTTGTTGTTTACGGATGCTGATATTCGCCACAGTCCTGGACTGTGGCGGGGACTGGTTATTAAAGCTTTGTCTGAAAAACGAGCTGTGGTTTCACTGATGGCTTTGCTTGATACCGCTGGGATATGGTCACGTCTGCTTATCCCAGCCTTTGTATATTTTTTCCATCTTTTATACCCTTTTAAAAAAGTGAAGGAGTTGCGCTCCAAAATAACGGCAGCAGCCGGAGGCTGTATACTGGTATCCCGTCATGCCCTTGACAAAATAGGAGGTATTGCTGGACATTGCAATGCATGGATAGATGATATTGCTCTAGCCAAGCGAATTAAACGAGCAGGATTGCCGGTTTCCCTTTCACTAACAAAATCAGCAGTAAGCATTCGTCCATATCGGCAATTTCGTGATGTCTGGAATATGGTTGCGCGTAGTGCTTTTACACAATTACAGTGCTCATGGTTTGCATTGATTGGAACGGTGCTTGGAATGTTAGTATTATTTTTATCGCCAGTATTTGGGGTTTTCTTATCTGTTGCCGGAGGTTCTTTTTATATTACAGCGTCAATTTCAATATCTACCCTTTTGTTAATGTCCGTTACTTATATACCGATTTTACGCTTCTATGATTTGAGCATAATTCGAGCATTTACTATTCCATTTGCAGGGACGCTTTACATGGCTATGACAGTATCTTCCGCTATTAATCACGCTACGGGACGCCTCGAATGGAGGGGATCACGCAATAAAATCAATACATAAATACGGAACTTTAGTAACAACCTTTGCAACATTTATCAATCCATGACAAATTTGGAATATGATTTTAATTCTTTTAAAAGATGTTCAGTTTGCTGGTACCTATCTTCAGGCTTTTTTTTGATACATTTAAGTACGATATTTTCCAGCCAGCGCGGAATTCCTGAATCAAAAATTGTTGGCGGTTTTGGTTCTTCGTTGACTTGCTTATATGCAATGTCTCCATCAAAAAATGGAGGTTTTCCGGTTATCATTTCATAAAGGATAATGCCGAAAGAATAAATATCACTTCGATGGTCTATAGGGTTTCCTTTGATCTGTTCGGGCGACATATACAGAGGTGTGATTGTCGTATGTCGGTTCATTGTGTCAGATGATGTTGTCATTAATTGTGCAAGTCCAAAATCGGCAATTTTTATCTGACAATTCTTCATAATTATTATGTTGTTTGGTTTGATATTTCTATGAATAATTCCTTGTTGATGAGCATAAGTTAAAGCGTCACACACGTTGAGAGCAATCTTAACTGCATCTTTTACCGGTAATATTCCTCTTTTAATTAGAGCCGTGAGGGATTCTCCTTCAATATAGTCCATTACAATATAGAACACTTTACCAATATTTATGTCGTATATAGTAGTTAAGCCTGGATGTTTAAAAAGACTTACCGTTTGGGTCTCTTTGATAAACTTTTCTAAAGCATCTTTATTTTCTTTATATTCATCTTTGATAACTTTTAAAGCAACCCTTCTCTTTAATATCTTGTCTACAGCTTTATAAACTGTGCCTATAGTACCCTGACCAATAGGTTGTATATCCTCGTACCGATCCTCAAGTTTTGTATCTGTGGTACTCATAGCCTTTTTCAATTTAATGCCTTTATTAACAGTTTCTAACCTTTTCACTATGTCCCTGTAACCAATGCTGTGAGAAATAACTTCGTTATAAACAGTCTTTGCCTTTTCAAGAAATCCAAGTTCCTCATAAGTAGTGCCTATTTGATATAAAAAACCCACTTTTTTATCCATAGATATGTTTGCTTTTATCACCTTATCGAAATATTCTTCTGCAATTTTCTGAATTCCTTTTTTTGCTAATGACATACCTAACAAGAATTGAACATCAACCTGATGTTCAAATGGAGTCCTCTCAACCATTTGAAGCAAAGGTATTGCCCTATCATCTCCCTTTCCAGTATAAAGGGTTGCCAGCTCATATCTGATCTTGGTAGCATTATCTTCCGAAATGCCCCCCTTCGATAATATTTCTTCAAGGTTTTTGACTCTTGCTTCGGTTAATTTCTTGTTTAATTCTTCATAGCGTTTTTCACTATATAGGTCTAAGCCTAAATTCTCATATTTATGTAGTTCGTCTTTGGCGGTGTCAAGTTTGCCATCCTGAATATACTGCTCAATAGCATTCGCAAGCAATGTTTTTAGTTTGTCCTGATATGAGTTGTCGTTAGGTTTAAGTTTTAGTAGTTTTGATAAAACAATTTCTGCGGATATAAATTCCCTTGTAATTGAATAAAATTCAACAAGCGCATCCAATATCCATACTGTTTGTTTTCCATCTGATTTGTGTATTAATGATTTTTCAAGTAGTGAGGTAACGTTGCGAAGTTTTGAAGGGTCTTTTAGGATCAATTCTCGGAAGATATTAATAGCGTTTGTAATATCGTTATTTTCCAAATATATATGGGCAAGGAAAAAAGGAAGGTTTGTGTCGTCAGGATTTAGAGAGACGAATTCACTATATTTTGCAATACTTTCCTTGATTCGCCCTGTGTAATAGTAGAGATGCCCTAAAATATATCTACTGATAGAATCTTTGCCGTTTTTAGAGGCAGTTTCATATTCTGCGGTTGCCTTATCCAGCATTCCTTTCTTTTTATATGCTTCAAACAGCGATTTATAGGCATCTTCGTTAAGCGCATCCAGCTCAATAATTTCAACAAATCCTTGAATTGCTGTATTGAAACGATGCGCACAGAGGCGAAACAAGTTATTGTACTCATCCAATGCCTTATCATATTGATTCTTTTTAATGAATATCTTTGCAAGGATATAAAATTTGTCAGAAAAATGGCTCCCGATGAGCTTCAATTGGTTAAGAATACCTAAAGCCTCAGCATATTCCCCTTTCATATACAATAACTCGCCCATTACGAGATGATAACGCATGTATCGCAGGCCCAGGTTAACGCTTTCTTTCAAGACGTCATTTGTCGGATTGGTTTCATATATTCTTTGGCAAACCAACTCAGCTTCATCATTTCTACCAGCTTTTTTATAAGCGACAGCAAGATCGTTTAAAATTTTTATGTCGGCCGTACCATTCTTAAAAAGCTTTTCGGCTGTTTCAATAACGGCATTCCAATTCCTTTCTTGGTAATATTTGTCTATTTTCTTGCTGTCTGCAAAACCAAACATTGGGGAATGCCTTATATTATATTATAAATAACGGTGAGATTATAACAACGTATAATTGTAAATTAAACTCGAAAATTTTATTAATAAGCTTGACAGTTTATAATGGCAGTGTAATAATTATTCAGAAACGATTAACTACGCTTATTAAGGAGTGACTTTGAAGGTTGGGATTAAGGTCAAATTCTGGGGTGTAAGAGGGTCTATTCCGACTCCTGGAGTAAAGTATATTAAATACGGCGGAAATACTCCATGTGTAGAAATGCGATTGCCCGATAATAAATTATTCATTTTTGATGCGGGTACGGGGATTAGAGAACTTGGAAGTATGATATCTAGCGGAGAAGAGAAGGTTAAAGCTTACATATTTCTAAGCCACTTTCATTGGGATCATATCCAAGGATTGCCTTTTTTCATACCATCATATATTAATGGAAATGAGATTATTATTCTTGGAATGGACATGAAAGATGTAAGACTGGATAAAATTATATCCGATCAAATGGAAAGTATTTATTTTCCAATTAAGCTACAATCTTTATCGGCACAAATTAAGTTCCAAATAATTTCAGAAGGTAGTTTAATTATTGATGGAGTAAGGGTAGATACAATGTATCTCAATCATCCTGGACAAGCAATGGGTTTCGTAGTTAGTTGGGGGAAGGTAAAGATTTGTTATTTCACCGATAATGAGCTTGTACCGAAATTGGCAACCAAAAACTCTAATCTGAAATATAAGTCTGACACTAAGGAGAAAATTTTAAAATTAATTAGCGGGGCTGATTTGCTCATTCACGATGCCCAATATACAGACGAAGAATACAAAACAAAAGTTGGTTGGGGACATTCTTCTTTTAGTGAAGTATTAAGTCTTGCAAGAGAAGGCAGTGTACACAGATTAGCGCTTTTCCATCATGACCCAGACCATTTCGACGAAAAGATAGATGTCCTTGTAGCTAATTGTAATTGCGGGGAGAACCAAGGCGAAACCTCCTACGTTATGGACTGTTTTGCAGCGCATGAAGGTATGGAACTCCATTTTTAGAGTTATGAATCTAGATGTTTGAAGTCGAAGGCTGACTCTACTACAACCTAATCACACATATTGTTACTCTATGTAACTAATTTTCCCGTCTCCAGCTTCTATCTAAAATATCTGTCTAGTAGCCACACCGCTTTTAATAGCCGCATTAGCAACGGCAACGGCCACATCTCTGTGTACCTTTTCGTTAAAAACACTTGGTATAATGTAGTCCTCAGAGAGATGGTCTTCTTCGATGACGTTTGCAATGGCATAAGCAGCGGCCATTTTCATTTCTTCATTGATTGTTGTAGCTCCAATATCTAATGCTCCCCTGAATAGACCGGGAAAGCAAAGTACGTTATTAACTTGATTATGGTAATCTGAACGGCCTGTAGCAATAATTCTTACGATTCCTTCAATCAAATCAGGCTCAATTTCAGGGTTAGGATTTGCCATGGCAAATACGATTGAATTTTTATTCATGGTCTTTACCATATCCTTCGTAACTGTATTAGGTCCTGATACGCCAACGAAGACATCCTTTCCTTTTATGGCATCAGCAATTGCACCTTTTTCATTATTAGGATTTGTGATTTGAGAAAGGGCGTCTTTGTCTGGATTCATGTTTAACCTTCTGCCTTTATAAATAATCCCTGCAGTATCACAAACTACAATATTTTTTGCCCCAGCACCGAGTAGTATCTTAGCAATTGATGTTCCTGCTGCGCCGGCGCCGCTAATTATAATACTTACATTTTCTATCTTTTTTCCAACCACTTTTAAAGCATTAATAAGGCCTGCAAAACAAACAACCGCCGTTCCATGCTGGTCGTCGTGAAATACAGGAATCTTTAACGATTCTTTTAATCTTTTTTCAACTTCGAAACATCGGGGGGCTGAAATGTCTTCAAGATTAATACCGCCAAAGGTGGGAGCAATGTTTATAACTGTCTTGACTATTTCATCAACGTTTTTAGTATTTAACAGGATAGGAAACGCATCAATATTTCCAAATGCTTTGAACAACATTGCCTTGCCTTCCATAACAGGCATACCTGCGACAGGACCAATGTCTCCCAATCCCAGAACTGCCGTACCGTCTGTAATAACTGCAACAATATTCTTGATAATGGTATATTCTTTGGCAAGTTCTGGTCGTTCCTGTATTGCCTTACATACCTTCGCAACCCCCGGAGTATACACACGCGAAAGATCTTCGAAAGTTGTAATACCAATACGGTTATTCAGATAAATTTTACCCTTTTCGTGCAGTTCAAAGACCTTGTCCTTCACGCTGATGACTTCAACAACATCTTTTCCAATAACCGATAAGGCATTCGTAATTTCTTTAATCTGCTTGTCCGTACTAACATAAACTCCTAGGTCTCTAATCTTAAATTCCTTTTCTGCTTTAATAATCTGGATATTGCCCATACTTCCGCCACATTTACCAATAGCGGAAATTGCCATCCCTAGTGTGCCGGGAACGTTCTTAAGTTTTAAACGAAAAGTTACGAGATTTTCAGTAAGTTTCATTCTTGTTAGCCTCCAATGTAATTTTATTTTAGATGCACATTTTTGTAGCAACTTGAATATCTCTAACAAAAGCCTTTTTTCTGCAAAACGCCATAAATATTGCACCAATTAGAATAACGCAAGCCGATGTGATAAAGGCGTAACGAATGCCAAAATGATGATAAATGGCAGTTGCGACAAAAGGCGCTATTAGCGCACGCACGCCTATCAGTGAAAACTGTATACCAAAGACATCTGCTGTGTGTTCTCTTTTTGCATCCTGAATAACGTGATTATACCAGCATAAATCCCAGCCGTTCAATATTACACCGTTGATAATTGCCGCAAAAATAATAGGAAATATGCTGTGTGAAATGGCGTATAGGAAAGGAACAACTACTGCAATTGTTGCGATAACTTTAAATAAGTTTAACGGCTTATAGCGGTCAATAAGCTGTCCCCAGAAAAAGAAAGAAATAGAACCTGCCAGCGCCGTAATAGAACCCAAATATCCTATAACAGTATTAGAGAGTGCAAGTTCATCAACCAGAAAGAGAGGGATGAGCGGTAAATTCATAAGGTTGCCAAATCCAGCAATAAAAAATACAATTGTAAAATATCTGAGATAATTATTTTTATAAAATTCCTTTAAGACAACTGATAAATGGCTGATTGTGGAAATACTCGTTTCTCTTCTGATTCTAACCTTTTTGAATAAAAGTGAAGAAGTCATACCAAATATTGCACCAATCGGAAAAATGAATTTATAAAAAGTACCATTGCCGAGGTCTAGTAAATACCCACCTGCAAAAGAAGCCAGCACCAAAGCTATATTACAAAAGAGCCTTACGTATCCCATTGCCTTTCCACGATAATTTTCGTGATAAACCTCTTTCATAACACTGCTGTATGCAGGCATTGCCATGGATTCCAAGATTGCGGCGCATACAATAATGGCTGTAAATATTTGTGGCTTTTTCACAAAGAACATTGATAAAAATAAGCTTCTTGAGATTAAAGTAAATAACACAACCCAAGATACCTTTTTGCGGTTTCTACAAAGTTTTGCCCACAATGAAGTGAGAAGGAGGCATGCGCTGGGAGATGCAGTAATGATTGTAATCTCTAAGGGTGTTGCGCCTATTCTTAGTCCTATAATGGGAACAAAAAATATAACCAATCCGTTAAAGACACCAAAAAATATACCCGCCCTTGCGTCGTAGAAATATGCAATGCGGGTGTAATAAGGGAACTTTTTAGCAAAAAACATGTATTTAAATAGTTAAAATATTGAGGTTCTTTGGTTACTCTGGCTAATCAGAAAACAACAAATTAGTAAAAACAGCACCACTCTAAACTAAACGAAGCAACCAAAACAAGATAAACCTTGATAATAGGTATTTATATCTTATAATTTGCAATTTTATAACATCTATTTACATTAAGGCAAGAAAAATACAAGGCATGAAGATACTTATAATATCGGATATTCATGGCAATCTGTCTGCATTGGATGCGGTGCGTGAAGAATCTGATATGGTTTTCTGTCTGGGTGACATTGTTAATTATGGTCCCCATCCGAATGCATGCATCAAGAGAGTTCAAGAACTAACGGATAAGGTGGTTCGTGGTAATCACGATAACGCTATCGGCAGGAATGTTGATTGTGGATGCTCTGTAAAGTACAAGGAACTAAGCGATGCCGGGAAAATATTTACTAATGCAGTCTTGGATAAGCGAGAAAAGGATTTTCTTGGTAATTTGCCTGTAACGCTAAGTATTGAATTGGATGGAATAAAATTCTTATTGTCACACGGTTCACCAAGCGGTGATTTCTATAAATATCTTAAACCAGATGTGTCTGAAAGAGAATTTGAGGGGGAATTACGTAGTACTAATGCTGATTTCGTCTTTATTGGTCACACTCATCTACCAATGATACGCAAAATAAAGGGCGTAACCGTCGCTAATCCGGGGAGCGTGGGACAACCACGCAACGGTATTCCTATGGCATCGTATGCTGTTTGGGAGAATGGGCATGTTGAGATAAAAAGGGTTGATTATGACATAGAAGCCACTGTAAAAGGGTTACAAACAACAGATATGCC
>JAHFOX010000045.1:0-5251 GCA_023261445.1 Planctomycetota bacterium | reverse complement strand
GAGTTCTCACGTATATTGAAATCAGAAGGTTTGGAGCCTATAAATGCAGTAGGCGCTCCTTTAGATGTTTATAAGCACGAGGTTTTAATGAGAAAGATTAATGATGATGTACCTGAAGATACCGTGCTGGAGGAAATTCAAAAGGGGTATTTACTAAACACATTTGTATTAAGACATGCAAAAGTAGTGGTATCTCAAAAATCAACAAATGAAAATATCCAAAACAAAGAAAAGCCAGAAGAGACAAAAGGAGGGTAAGATATGGCAAAGATTATTGGTATAGACTTGGGAACAAGTAACTCTGCTGCAGCAGTGCTAATTGGTGGCAAACCAACAATTATCCCAAGTGCGGAAGGTGTAACTATTGGTGGGAAAGCGTTTCCTTCTTACGTTGCATTTACAAAAGATGGCGAAAAACTTGTTGGCGAACCGGCAAGAAGACAGGCTGTCAGTAACCCTGAGGGGACTATTTATGCAATTAAAAGAAAAATGGGTACTGACTATAAAGTTACTGTAAGCGGACAATCCTTTACTCCCCAACAAATTTCAGCTTTTATATTGCAAAAGATAAAACACGATGCTGAAGCTTTTTTAGGAGAGCCGGTTCAAAAGGCTGTAATCACTGTTCCTGCATATTTCAATGATAATCAAAGACAAGCAACCAAGGACGCGGGAACTATCGCCGGACTGGATGTCGTACGAATTATTAATGAACCTACTGCCGCATCCTTGGCTTACGGATTGGACAAGACTGAAGAGTCTCAAAAAATCCTTGTATTCGATTTGGGCGGCGGCACGCTGGACTGTACAATTATGGATTTTGGGCAGGGCGTTTTTGAAGTAGTTTCAACAAGCGGTGATACCCAACTGGGCGGTACTGACATGGATAATACTATTGTTGATTATCTGGCATCCGAATTCAAAAAGGAATATGGTATAGATATCAAAAATGACAAAATGGCTATGCAAAGGCTAAGAGAAGCTGGAGAAAAGGCTAAAATTGAACTTTCGACTACTTTGACAACAGATATAAACCTCCCGTTTCTCACTGCCGATGCCTCAGGACCAAAGCACTTTACACATTCAATAACAAGGGCAAAACTAGAACAATTAGTCTCTCCAATTGTCAATAGGTGCGGACAATCTGTTGAACAGGCGCTAAAAGATGCTAAATTAACACCAAAGGATATAAACAAGATTATCCTTGTTGGCGGTCCAACGCGTATGCCAATCGTACATAAATTTGTTGAAGAATATGTAGGTAAAAAAATCGAACATGGAATTGACCCGATGGAATGTGTTGCAATGGGCGCGGCAATACAGGCTGGCGTTCTGTCAGGAGAGGTCAAAGACTTAGTCCTTCTGGACGTAACACCTCTGTCGCTTGGCATTGAAACACTGGGTGGCGTTTTAACTCACTTAATTGAAAGAAACACAACTATTCCAACAAAGAAGAGTCAGGTCTTCACAACTGCGGAAGATAATCAGACAAGCGTAGAGGTGCATGTTCTTCAGGGAGAGCGCTCAATGGCGAAGGATAACGTAACGCTGGGAAGATTTCACCTTACTGGAATTCCTCCTGCGCCAAGAGGCGTTCCACAGGTTGAGGTATCTTTTGATATTGATGCAAATGGTATAATTAACGTTCATGCTAAAGACCTTGGTACTGGAAATGAGCAGAAGATTACTATTACGGCTTCAACAAAATTGAATAAGGATGAAATTGACCGCATGGTCAAACAGGCGCAGGAATTCTCAGATCAGGATAAGAGAATAAAAGAAAAGGCGGAAACAAAAAACAAGGCGGACAATCTTGCTTATAGCGCTGAAAAGACCTTGAAGGATATGGCGGCAAAGATAGACGCTGCTCAAAAACAGAAGGTAGAAGCCGCTGTTAAGGATTTAAGAGAATCAATCAAATCAGATGACGAAAAAGAAATGCAGCAGAAGATGGATGCCTTGACAAATGTCTTGCATGAAATTAGTTCAAAAATGTATCAGGAATCAGCTAAAAAGGGAGAACAGCAACCTCCGCCACCACCTCCGGGAGATGAAGGCAAGAAAAAGAAGGGAAAGAAGGGGGAAGGGGGAGAAGAAGACATCATTGATGCTGATTATGAAGTAAAAGACTAGTGTGTTGTATCTACTATAAAATACTTTTCTGAAATGCTTTTAAAGGAGTCAGAAGGTAGAATTCAGAATTTAGAATGAAAATGCACTTTAGAAACCTGTCGCGATGGGTTTTTAAATAATTATTAAAGATGCAGTTTATTCTATTTGCTGAATTCTTGCTTTCGACTCCATTTTTTTTGTTTTTCAACTGCTTTTTGTATCATGTTCAATCCAGCATATAGTTGCCTTATTCAGATAATGATTGCTTATGTTCTGGATATTATCATCGGAGACCCCCAATGGTCATATCATCCCGTTCGGCTAATTGGTAAATTTATAGAAAATGTTGAAAAAGGATTAAGAAAATTACCCATACCAGAGCGCCTGGCTGGGATTATTCTGACAATTATAATTTTGTCTGGGATTTTTCTAACAACTTACGCTTTAGTGTCCGTATCAAGACAAGTCCATTTTTTATGTGAATTAACGATGGGTGCTATTATTATTTATTTTTCAGTTTCTGTAAAAAGCCTGGCTGTCGAGGCAAAAAAGGTAATGACTTCTCTCGGTAAAAATGATTTAATAAATGCCCGAAGGTTTCTGGCACAAATAGTAGGGCGTGATACAGCGCATCTGAATCAGGAACAAATAATAAGGGCTTGTGTTGAAACTGTTGCTGAGGGTAGTGTTGATGGGGTGTTGTCACCATTATTCTATTCTTTTATCGGTGGACCTATTGGCGCAATTGCTTACAAGGCGGTTAATACGCTTGATTCGATGGTGGGATATAAAAATGACAAATATATTCGCTTCGGGTGGGCATCTGCAAGATTGGACGATGTGGCTAACTACATTCCGGCAAGAATATCTGGCGTTTTAATTCCTGTTGCCTCTTTTTTCTGCGGTTGTGGTTTTAAGAACTCTTTAAAGATTGCTTTGCGTGATGGCTGTAAGCACGAGAGTCCCAATAGCGGTATTCCCGAAGCTGCAATTGCAGGGGCGTTGGGCGTACAATTAGGCGGACCAAGCACATATCAAGGCGGAATTGTAGAAAAACCATTTATAGGAGACAACCAAAATCAACTGACCATGGAGTCTGTAGATATGGCTATAAAAATAACGTATGTTACGTCTGTTTTGTTTTTGATTTGTGGAATTGCAACCGTTGTATGTTTAGAATACTTTTACCGTAATTGCATACGTGTTTTATGAAATGTACTGATAGTTTACTGGAAAGACTTGACCCACGATCAAAGATCATTTCCTTCCTTGCCATTATTTTTTGCATGATATCAACTCCCATCACTCGCCTTAAGGACTTTGGATTGTATTTTCTGGTAATACTGACAATGGCGTTCGTCTCAAGAATTAAACCCGCACAGCTATTTAAAAGGGGAGTAGTCCTGATTCCTTTTGTACTATTCATCGCAATGTTTGTGCCTTTTTTAAAGGAGGGACACGTATTATGGTCAGTTAAAATATATGCCTGGACTTTTAGTGTTACTTATGAAGGCGTCTGGACATTCTTAAATATTGTTGTAAAATCGAGCTTGTCCATCCTTTTAATTGTAATTGCATCTTCAACAACGACCTTTTCCGATTTCTTAAAAGGGCTGGATTTATTACGCATACCACAATTGTTAATTATGCTCATGTCATTTATGTATCGTTATATTTTTGTGCTTTTAGATGAAGCAAAACGACTGATGCGGGCAAGGTCTCTTCGTTATTTTGGTCACAGATATAAGGAACAGTTTCGTGTAATTGGATATATGATTGGTGTATTGTTTATCAGAACATTTGAGCGTGCCGAAAGGGTTTATAGTGCAATGATTATCCGCGGATTTAGCGGAAAAACAATTAGCGTCAATTATTTAAAATTATCGCGCCTTGATTTTTTATTTATGGCGGGTACATTTATCTCGTTAATATGTATTGTTTCAGGGTTAATTTATAAAATAGAACATTCTAAAATAAGCGATACTCATTTATGGCACGGGCTATAAAAGTTTTAAATCTGACATACAGGTATCCTGACGGAACAATAGGATTAAATGACGTTGGTTTTGAAGTGAAAGAAGGCGAAACCATGGTCATCATAGGAGCCAATGGAACTGGCAAATCCACATTATTTATGAATTTAATGGGTATTCTGGAAGGTGATGGTTATATAGAGATTTTAGGTTCAAAACTAAACAACATGAACTTAAAAAATATACGGCGTGAAATGGGCATGATATTCCAAAATCCTGATGACCAACTATTTTGCACTACCGTTATGGATGATGTTTCTTTTGGACCTATAAATTTGGGATGGGGAAAAAACGAAGTAATTGCAGCTTCTCAAAAGGCATTGGCTATGGTGGGTTTGGAAGACTACGAAACACGGACATCGCATCATCTTAGTTTTGGCGAAAAGAAGAGGGCAGCTATAGCAACGGTGTTGTCTATGAATCCTAAGATTCTCCTGCTGGATGAACCAACCAGTGGACTAGACCCAAGAAGTGCGTCGAAATTCATCAATATACTTTACACTTTAAAATCACAAGGTAAGACGCTGTTGATTGTGACACACGATATTTTCCTTGCCCAGGAAATAGCTGACAGAGTGCTTGTTTTTAGTGAGGATAAGCATCCCGTAGCCGTAGGGAATTACAAAGACATTTTGAATAATTATGATTTATTATTAAAAAACAATTTGATACATGAACATCGCCATCGCCATGCCGATGTGGTACACGAACACGAACATCAACATGGACACTCCCATAAGCATTAATAAAAATATTACTTGCACAAATGATATCTGTGCGGATGGGATATGCTGTTTTATGAGTATTCCTAGAAAACAAAACCATTTGGGGATATGGAAAGCTTTTCTTAAACGGGGAAATGCATCTTATGGCGTTAAACTGCTTTATACATCACTGCATGATAAGGATATAATATATAATCCATGCCGTTGCTTAGAATTTTATTTAAAAGAGTTTAATACCTCAAACGGTTCCGGTATCCAAGTATTGTTAAGATGTGGGATATTTGGTAAAAAATGCAGACCTTATATGTGTGAGTCATTTCCTGATAAAGCTGATAGTTTTATGCATGATATTCTTGCCCCTTGTGCCTACAACGAATATTT
>JAHFOX010000109.1 GCA_023261445.1 Planctomycetota bacterium | reverse complement strand
CTGTTGCTCTGAATTCTGGCTTCGACTGAATAATCATAATTTTTCATTATATACCGTAATGGATATTCGTCAACCTGAAATTATGAATCATCAAATGAAACAATCTCATATGCAAAAGTATGGTCTAACACGGACAATGGGTTTTTTTGATGTAATTTGTCTGGGGATTAACAGCGTGGTAGGGGCTGGAATATTTTTACTGCCGGGCCAACTATATGGGCTGGCTGGAAACAATGCTGTATGGGTGTTTCCATTGTGCGGCGTTCTTTGCTTTACTATCGCCCTGTGTTTTGCGGAGATGGGAGGGATGTACAATAAAACCGGAGGCGCATACCTTTACGCCAGAGATGCCTTTGGACCGTTTGTGGGTTTTCTGGTGGGCTGGATGGTATGGCTTTCATCTATTATTGGTTGGGCATCGGTCGCCAGCGGTTTTGGGCTTTATCTTGGATACTTTCTTCCGTCAGAAAATGTGTGGTTAAGTAAAGCAATAGTTGCGGTACTGATTATTGGATTGAGCACAATCAATTTTTTTGGGGTGAAACCAGGCGCAAGGACGATTAATTTTTTTACCATAGGAAAACTCGTACCGTTACTCATTTTCATTGGTGTAGGATTATTTTTTATACATGAAAATAATCCCTACTTATTAAAGGGGGATGAAGGGGGGGTATTCAGTAAATTGGGACAGGAAGCATTTTCCGTTAAAAATTTTGGCGCTGCAATTATTATGGCTTTGTATGCTTACACAGGATTTGAGTTTGTTGCAGTGCCTGCCGAGGAGATGCGGCATCCTCGAAGGGACATTCCGCGTGTGCTGTTCTTTGTGATGTTGATTGTTACTGCTTTGTATATAGTCATTCAAATTGTAGCTAAAGGAACGTTTCCGGGGCTTGCTGAATCCGATAAACCGCTGGCAGATGCGGCGAAATATTTTATGGGGACTATTGGCGGTGTAATTATCGGTGTAGGGGCTTTACTGTCTATCGGTGGTATTAATGCCGGGATTGCCCTGACCAGCCCACGCAGTCTTTATGCACTTTCAGCCGATGGATTCTTTCCTGGAATATTTTCCAGAATACATCCTACGTACCACACACCGTATTTGGCTATTATAATCAACACAGGTTTAACGCTTGTATTAAGCCTGACAGGCAGTTTTAAATATCTGATTGCAGCAAGTGTTATGGTAAGTATTCTCCAGTATATTCCCACATGTCTGGCAGTTATCGTGCTGAGAAGATGCAAACCAGAAAGCGCGGGGAGTTACCGAATTTTTGGAGGGTACTGTATCCCCGTTTTAGCATTGTTGATTTGCGGCTGGTTGATATACTATGTTGAATTGAAAGTGATAGCAGCTACGGCTATCGCAATTATTGTGTCGTTGCCGTTTTATTTTAAGAAAAGCAAATTAAACCACAGAGGCACAGAAACAAAGGGAAATTCTTAAATGGTCTTATTTTGCTTTCCTTAAGATAAATATAATATCGGTAACGCTTCCATCGTTGTTAAGTATCTTTGTCATCCTTGCGCTTATACCAGAGTACTGAATGTTTGAAGGAGATATCTGAAAATCTAAAAATTTTTCCCGTGTGTTAATGATTGTGTCTATGGATACCGACAATTTCATGGGAGATAGATAAACAAGGAGGTCTTTGTTTTGCTTATCTGTTTCGCGAATATTAAGAAATTCTTGTGCTGTTTGATTTATATGCTGAATTTTCCATTGGCCATCCGTAACAACCACTCCTTCTGCTAAGTCAGGTAAGATTGCGTCTAGTATTGTTGTTTCATCCTTTTTTACTACCTCATGTTTCATCTGGAGCAATGATTTTACCCTGGCAAGCAGCTCTGTTTTGTTGAAGGGTTTGCTGACAAAATCATTCGCACCTGCTTCAATTCCCTTAATCCGGTCGTTCATCTCATGCAAGGCTGTAATCATTATAATGGGTATGTTTTTTGTTGATGCATCTTCGCGCAGCCTCCGACATACCTCGTATCCTGTCAGTTTGGGCATCATAATGTCTAATAATATCAAGTCTGGATTTTCAGTTTTCGCTTTTTCCAACGCTTCTTCGCCGTCGTATGCCTCGACTACGTCGTAATCGGATGCCGACAGTATTACACGAAGCAATTTCACATTTTGTTTAATATCGTCTGCTACTAATATTTTTGCTTTGTTCATATTTTATCTTCAGTTCACCGCAAAGGTACAAAGAACGCAAAGGTTAAAGACAATTGACAATTCTCTTTGTCAATAATTTCCTTTGAATACTTATCTTTCTCTTTTATCATGTTGTGTTTTTCTTTGTGTTCTTTGCGCCTTTGTGGTGAATGGCTACTCTTTTTTTATATATTTTTCCACGATATGAGGCAGTTCCTGCGTATTGATGGGTTTGCTTACGTAAGCATCACAACCCGTATCTAAGATTTTTTGTTCGTCTCCCTTCATGGCGTAGGCAGTTACGGCAATAATGGGAATGTCTTTTGTCGGTACGTCGCCCTTTATTTGTTTTATAAGGGTAAGACCGTCAATGCCCGGAAGCTGGATGTCCATGAGTATAATGTCCGGTTTTTGATTCTTTAGCAGGGTCAATGCCTCTTCGCCTGTGGTCGCCTCAATGACATTGTATCCCTTTGCCTTGAGCACTACACGCATCAATTTTCTGTTTTTTTCGTTGTCTTCTACAACCATTACATTTTTATTGGACATACAATTTCCTTAACTAATAAAATAATTTTTGAAACCACTTCATTTTACAATGAAGACAAAAACTAGTTAATTAAAAATAATAATTACAAAGTCTAAGGGTTCATATTTTGATTGATAAGCGCATGTTATTCCTTTTTGATACGCACCTGTTCAATTTTCTTTATTGCCGCAAGAAGGTCTTCCTTCGTATGTCCGCTCTTTTGGACAATGGCTAGGATGTTTCCGTTTAACTCCTTTTTTTCTTCCTCCGTGATATCTTTGGCAGAGCAAATGATAATGGGTATTCCCTTTGCCATTGGATGAATCCTGAGTTTCTCGATTACGTCAAATCCGCTAATATCTGGCATCATGAGGTCAAGTATGACGAGATCGGGATTACTGCTTATAGAAAGATTGATTCCTGCCTTTCCACTGTAAGCCTTTAGCACTTCAAAACCTGCATTTTCCAGAATAGCGCTCATGAATTTAACAGCCTTTTCGTCATCATCCACTACTAATATTTTCATAGGGTTGCCCGTTGTTTTTTCAGCAGGGATACAAGCGCTTACTGTATTGAGAAGTTTTATTCTGTCAATAGGTTTAATTAAATATTCGGCTGCGCCGAGGCTGAAACCTAGGTCTTTGTTATCAACAATAGACACAATAATTACAGGAATATCCGCAGTGTCGTAGGAGTTTTTTAGCTCAGAAAGAACATCCCACCCGTCTTTCTTTGGTATCATAATATCAAGTGTAATCAAAAATGGATGGAATTCCTTCGCCTTTTTAATAGCCTCTTCACCATCCACGGCTACGATGACATTATAGCCTGCATTCGTTAAGTAGAGAGTGAGGAGGTCGGAAGCCATGCGATCGTCTTCTACAACCATAATTGTCTTTGCCGCCTTTTCTGCAATGGATATGGGAGGCTGTTGTTTTGGCGCTACTTCTTTGTAACGGTCCTTTCTTAGTTGTGCTTTTAAAGGCAGTGTAAAATAAAATATACTTCCCTTTCCGTATTCGCTTTCAAACCATAATTTCCCGCTATGCATCTCGACAATTCTTTTAGTCAAGGCAAGTCCCAGTCCAGTCCCCTCGTATTTTCTGGCAAAAGAACTGTCCGCCTGCCAGAACTCCTTAAATATTTTCTCTTGGTCTTCTGGTTTTACACCAATTCCAGTGTCCGATACCGAGACTTGCAGCATGTCATCCTCCGTAATACAGGCCTCAAGGGTAATTCCCCCGTTTTCTGGTGTAAATTTTATAGCATTAGAAAGCAGATTATATAAGATTTGTTTAAATTTGACACGGTCTGCATCAATGCTTTTTACTTCTGTCAATATTGTAGTTTTTAATTCTAAATGCTTCTTGTTGGCTAGTCCTTTTAATATTGTGTATACATCCTCAATGGCTTCTCGAATAGGGAAAGTTTCGTATTGAAGCTCCATCCTGCCTGCCTCAATCTTGGACAAATCTAATATGTCATTAATCATTTGAAGGAGATGGAGTCCGCTGCTGTGAATATCATGGACGTGGTCTAACTGTTCATCATTAAGTTCTCCTGAAATCTTATCCCGCAGTACCTCAGCAAAACCGATGATTGCATTTAATGGCGTACGCAGTTCGTGTGACATATTTGCCAGGAATTCCGATTTCATTTTGTTGGCTCGCTCTAGCGCCGAAACTGCCTTTTGTAAATGAGCGGTTTTCTCTGCAATTCGCTGCTCTAAGGTTGCGTAAGTAGATTGCAATTTAGCGGACATATCATTAAATGCCCTGCCGAGTTGTCCCACCTCATCCTTTGCCGAGATATCTACCTTTGTTGTAAGATCGCCTGTTTTTGTAATGGTGGCTACAGCGGAGGTTAGTTTTTCAATTGGCCGCATGAATTTTTCTGCTGTCAGAAAAATAATTGCCACAATTAACACTATGCTGATTGAACCTACAGTAATAAAAAATACAATATTGGCTGCAAAACGCTGTTCAGCTATTTCCTTTGGAATAACGACGCTAATTGCTCCCCGTACTTCTTCAAGTTTATAATCATATCCTGCGCTATAGTTCTTTTGTATAAATTCAGGTGCTTTTTCTCTAGCGCCATGACAGAGCAGACATCCCTCCTTTATATGCAAGGCATAAAGATAACGCTCAACCCTTTTCCCGTCTATAACGTCATTACCCCAATATTCTGCTAGATTAGGGTCTTCTTCCATTTTCCTAAGCACATTTTCTTCAAATGGGTCAGGTTTATTGAACGCATTCCGGTACCTCAGGCTGGTTTGTTTAATAATATATCCTGTCCTTTCGGCGAATTTTAAACCTATTGCGTGTCCGGCGATTGCAGGTATAAAATGTTTTGTCTGTTCGCTGATTTCAATTTTGGAGGTTTGCAGGATTGTAGCAAGGTGGTTTCGTGTGGTCTCTAGTTCTATAGCAATCAACTTTGCCTTTTCCCGAACTTCTTTGGTGAATTCATGGCGGGTGCGTTTATAAATTAAAAGCGCTATTACGCCGTTCAAAGTGACAAGCAATACGGCCAGGAGTATTACGAGTTTATGTCTAATCTTCATTTTCGTTCATTATTTTAACAAGCCCAATCCTCTGTGTCCAATTCTTTACCTCCTGTGCATTCATCTCTTTATCGAGTTTGGCAATGATTTTTTTGTAAAAGAGGCGCGGAGCCTCTATTTCTCAAATACTAAAACTTCAAAATCTCCCACCCTCTTAAATCCTTGTCATATTTATAAAGCGTTTTATCACAAATCCAAAAAGAACCTGATTTTGGTACAACAATACCGCCAAATAAGTGTTTGCCCTTTTTGTTTTCTTCCTTAATATATTTCTGCAATCCGTCTGATTTGGATTCCGCAACCTCTGCGGTTATGCCCGATTTTGTATCAAACAACCCTACCCTGCC
>JAHFOX010000044.1:12894-16048 GCA_023261445.1 Planctomycetota bacterium | reverse complement strand
GATATGTTCTGGAATCATCTTTAAAAAATCTCAAGACATAACTGAAAAATATTTCGGAAAAATCCCTGAATCAGCCTATGTAATGCCGCAACTTCTGAAAGGAGTAAGACTCTGGACTGATAGTAATAATTTTACTGATTGGCCATTTAGTAATGGTGGTGCGCCCAATATATGGCGTTCTGAGTACGACCACTGGCTTATTAAAAACTCTGGAGCCGAAGTCAGAGACTGTTGGAGCTTGAAAGGATTCAAGGACTCGGGTAATTATATAACGTTGGAATGTTATGAGGTTTCCGGTAATGAGACAGCAAATATTACTTGTAAATACTTAATAAGCGCGGAAGGCGGCATATCTTTAATCAGGGCTAAACTCGACCCTGAGTTTGAAAAGGGTTTAAAATGGTTTATTGCATATCAGAATTACTATGAAGGCAATTCTGATTTAGACCCTTATTTCTATCATGGTTTTCTGGAACAACGGTATGGAGAAGTCTATGCATGGTTTAGCGTAAAGAATGGATTACAAATTTTTGGTACGGGTGTAAAAAAAGGTTCTCGACTGTATCCATATCTAATTAAATATACGAAAATACTTGAAGAGAGGTTTGGTTTAAAATTAAAAAAATTAGTTAAAAAATCTGCCTGCATGGGCAATGACATGTGTTCAACAGGCAGGTTTTTTCTTGGAAAGGGGAATGTGCTTCTGGTTGGAGAGTCCGCAGGGTTTCTGAATGCCTTTGGCGAAGGGATTTCTTGTGCTTTATCAACAGGGCTATTCGCCGCAGAGGCAGTAAACAAAGGCATCAAATCAGGCGATGATGTGCTTGCAATATATACAGAATTAACCAAACTGGAAAGAAGACAAACAAGGTTATCGTGGAAATTGGGCGCAAAAATAGCAGGCAGAGACCTTATGCCATTATAAAAAATAAGCCAATACCGCCAGCATTTCTGACGGTATTGGCTTAGTAAATTGTTTGTTTTAATCTCTTTGGAGATTATCTGCAAAGACTCATTGTAAATGACCCTGAACCGGCGCCACCATCATTCGCCCATGTGCCGCTTGCCGTCTTGGTGTTCATATCTACCACCCCGGTGTAAGTAAAACCTATACAGCTGCCACTAGGGCAACCCATGTGCATATTAAAACTGAGCCCCTGATATGTGCCCGTAACACAGCCATAAGACCCGCAATATGGAGAGTCCATAGTACCGGAAATTACGCCCCCGTTTAAAGTCAAACTATATACATTACCATAGTTATCTACTGTACAAATCACCCTTCCGAGCACGTCTTCTAAGTTAACCGCAGGCCCGTTTGAAGGCGCGCCTGGCGTGTCGCCTTGATTAGCGTAAATATTTGCGCTTGTGAATGTTAATCCAATTAATAATAAAATCCCTAAAAGTATCTTCTTCATAAATAATACTCCTTTTCTATAAATTTTGACTTTATGTATTAAGTACAATACAGACTGTCACAAAATCTTGCTTCATTAATCTCCCCTATTATTAATAATTCACCTCCTTTCATCGGGACATATTAGGAACCGTGATTATTTATTGGTTTTAACGCCGTATTCCCCGTGTCGGAGCACTTAACATTCTTTCAAATAATTTCTCAAGCTTTTTCATAAACCCATCATTGCTTTCCACTCATTAACAAAGCATCAGTTCGTAATCCATACTGCCCAGCCCAATTTCCTGTGCATATTTAATTTGAATAGTGTAATCAATGTTAGGCCAGGCGTCTATAAAAAAGTCCTTCCCAATGCGCTCTTTTATAATATCCGTCGTTGCCTTTTCTATGGCAACAGGGTCTTTTGAGGCAAGTATGCCTATATCCGCTATATCAGGCTCAAAGGGCTTGTCCATACAATCGCAGTGTTTTGTAATATGCGTCAGAAAATTGAAAAAGACCACCTTCCCAGTTTTTCCTTTCATAATAGCCAGACAATACTCGGCAACCTTTTTCTGAAGGTTGACCGTGCTTTCATTCCAGGCAATCTTTACTGCGCCAAACTGACATACGGCTAAACATTCACCACAACCAATACATATTTTAGAGTTAATGACGGCATAGTGGTCTTCTATCTTAATTGCGTCCACAGGACACCACCTCCCGCATACTCCACAGGCGCTACACCGTTTTTTAAGGATTTGAGGTGTTACGCCGGAGTGTTGCGCCAGTTTTCCGCCGCGGGACGAGAGTCCCATCCCGATGTTCTTTAAAGCAGCACCCATTCCTGCCATCAAATGTCCTGTTACGTGAGCAATTGAAATAATGGTATTTGCCGCCCTTGCCACTCCTGACACATAGGCGTATTTACACAATTTCTGGTTGATTTCCACTTGCACATCGTGTTCGCCAAAAAGGCCGTCTCCAATGATAATGGGCGCTCCTACACTTTCGTAACCAAAGCCGTGTTCGTGTGCATGTGAAATATGGTCAACAGCATTAGTACGACGACCTTCGTACAATGTATTTGTTTCTATCAAAAAGGGTTTGCCATTACATTCCTTTACCTTGTCCACAACTGCCTTCACAATAGGAGGCTTGAGATGTCCGATATTACCTTTCTCGCCAAAACTGGTTTTTACTGCGACCATATCATTTTTTATTATCGCATCTTTGAAGCCAGCAAAATCAAATAACTGGCTGGTCTTTTGTGCGAGAGTAGAAACACCTTCGCCATTTTCTACCTTTATAAAGTAGACCTTACTCTTCATATTTTTCTCCAAAAAACGGCAAATTATTCTTCAATCTGAGAGGGTGCATTCAAATACTAAAGTTGCGATATCTGTTTTTATGGAATTTTACTAAAGTTGGTGCTCTTTGGCAAGTACCCATTGAGAATCTTTTACTCTGTCTGTAATTTCAAGCTTCTATGGTTGTTTAATTATTTTCTCGAAACGAATGATTCTGCTAGAACAATACAAAGTGCAAAAAATAAGAAAATACCCCAAAGGGTCTTTTTTGCTTCTCTAAGAAGCACTTCGCACCCCTTCTCGATGTGTGAAGTTGTAATGGTAAAATTTGTATTACCCATAAGGGCGGCAATCTCTTTTTGCTCTATTTTATTTAGGTCAGACTCGGCAGTATCAACATTTACAGGGAAATAAGAGGGAAGCTGCGGATATGGCTTTCCATTGATTG
>JAHFOX010000044.1:0-12794 GCA_023261445.1 Planctomycetota bacterium | reverse complement strand
TTTGTATTACCCATAAGGGCGGCAATCTCTTTTTGCTCTATTTTATTTAGGTCAGACTCGGCAGTATCAACATTTACAGGGAAATAAGAGGGAAGCTGCGGATATGGCTTTCCATTGATTGTAATAGCGTAAATTCCCAGGATATCTGTCTCATTGTATAGAAAATACTTTTCATTATTAATAAGTTGTGGTTGCAGGATAGTTTTTGTGCCTTCTGGGTTGATTATCTCAATATTATCAATATCGGACGGACATGAAGATTTCCAGTCATCTTTGACCATTATTTCGCCTTGTATTTCCTCCGAAATATCCCCCGATAGATACCTGCATAATTGCTGCATTAAAGGAAGAAAGAATGGTTTTACAGGCATATCAGACCAATCCCTGTCTATTGTTGAGTTAAAAAGTACGCTTTTCCCTCGTTCAATTTGTCTCTCGATAAGTGCGGGTGTGCTATCTGAAAAGGAGAGTATGGTTTTGCAATTTCCCAGTTGCGTTGGGTCAACATAAAATATTCTATAAAATTTTGCAGAAGACAAAGTATTCATATTGGTTTCCGAGAGGACTCGCAAAACAGGGTGTATTGGTTCTGTAGCCTTTAAATTAAGTGGTTGTTCTTCTGATAGCGGACTATCACTGGAAAAAGTCCTTGTGGTATGAAGCCGATATGGTAGAAGTGAAGCAAATGAGCTGTTGTAGTAATTAGCATCCACTTTATTACCAAGTGAAAAAACAACAGAACCACCTTCTTTTACAAATTTCTCAAGTTCCCAAAACTTTTCAGAGGGTAAAGTTTCAACATTACATAGAAAGACAATATTGAAATCAGCAAAATTAATGTTATTAATTTCCTGAATAGAACATATTACAGGTTTGATAGAGGACGTATGTTCGCGTCCGGGGTTTATTGCTTTTTCCAAATAGAATGTTTCACTTTCGTATATATTAGTTTTGGGGTCTCCATCAATCAGCAATGCATCTAGTTTGTGTGCTTTGTTTATGGTGAAATATCGTTTGTTATCTACATTCAAATTATCCCCGGGAATTTCAATCCAGCCTACGAGGCCTTTCTCTTTTTCTACCCCCTGCTTAGAGTATAAAGGATTCAGGTTGAAGTGAAATTCTTTTGTTTCCGATGCATGTGCCTCCATATTAAAAAATCCTTGATTTACTTTTTTTTGATCAATAAAGACACTTGCCGGGAGGTCTTTAACTCTTGCGGGTGAAAAATTAGAAACTGTTACCTTAATGTGGCATTCTCCATTTTTCTCCAATATGTCACGTTGGGATTCAATGTGAGTAACGGCTATATTTTTAAGTTGCCTGCCCTCTGACAAATCTACTATATGGATACTAGATACATTGTTATGTAATTTCTCATGCCCGCTCTTAAACCAATCAAGGTCCCAGCCATTTCGCGTAAGGTCTGTAAGCAGAAATATCCGTTTGATAGGGGACTTTGCATTAATTAATATCTCAACTGCAGCCTCTAAAGCAGATGTAATATGGGTAGCAGTAAATTTTGGATATAATTGGTCTACGAAGTTTAGAAGATTTTGTTTATCGTAATCGAGTTCGGGCAGGACTTGTAAATTGACACTGGAACACGTAATTACAGCGGCATCGTCACCCTTTGTTAAAGCATCAATAATCTCCTTTGCAGTAGTTTTAGCTGACATAAAAAATGACTCATTATGATTGAAATACTGCATACTGTACGAATCATCCAATATGATGACGTTGCTTGTCGGAATATTTTCTCCGGAAATTCCCCCACCAAAACTTTTTATAAATGGTTTGGCAAGGGCTATGGCAATGAAGATAGGCAGGGAAGCCCTGAGGATTAAAAGGATTATTTGACGAAGTTTAAATTTTACCGAGATACGTTTATTGGTCTGTAATATAAAATTAAGAGCGGCAAACTTATGTGAAATAGCCTTTTTTTTGTTTATAAGATGGATGATTATTGGGATGCTTGCGCCCAAAACACAAAATAACAAAATAGGATTGAAAAAAGAAATCATATAGAAATATTACCATTTATTTGCATTTCTTTAAATTGAAAAGACTAAAAACTATAGCTTTCTGTAGCATTCCGTGTTTTGGTGGTACGTTCTTACACTTTTATATCATGTTTTGTGAAGTGGACGTAAAGTGCTTTCTCTTTTTGCCAAAAACTTGATTAGCGCCTGATCCAGCGGTGTTGATGAATCAATGAGCCAGTAATCTATCTGGTTTTCAAAGCATGTTTGTTTGAACTGCTCAATAAAGCGATGTATCTCGGAAAGATACCTGCCTTTAATGGACTTGGGTTCCGCTAGGATACGCCTATCGTCTTCCATAGATTCAAAAAAAGTAATCGTCTCAAAAGGGAAGGTCAACTCATACGGATCGAGTATATGAAACAAGATAACCTCGTTTTTCTTAAACTTGAAATATTTTAGCTGCTGGATTATTTTATCGGTATCGTCAAAAAAATCAGATACAATAATAACTAATGACCGATGTCCGATTTTCTCTATAAATTCATTTAGTACATTACTAATGTTTGATTTGCCACCAGTTTTCAACTCCGACAAGGCGTTAAGTAAGACATGCAAGTGGGTGAGACGCGACCTTGGAGGGATGTATTGCTGTACTTTGTCGCTAAAACTGATTAACCCAACCATGTCGGATTGTTTTAATAATAAGTAAGACAGTGAAGCTGTAAGGGTAGCGGCATACTCAAACTTGCTTATGCCTGTTGATTTATAGCCCATTGACCCGCTGGTATCAAGAAACATGTAGCATTTGAGATTGGTTTCCTCTTCGAATTGCTTAATATAGTATTTATCTGTTCTTGCATGTACCTTCCAATCAATGTGTTTTATTTCATTTCCCGGAGAATATTCTTTGTGTTCCAAAAATTCTATGCTGGAGCCCTTGTATGGACTTTTGTGAATACCAGACAAAACTCCATCAATTACGAGTCTTGCACGCAACTCCATATTAGCAATCTTTGATAGTGTTACTGGGTCAAAAGGGTTCTCTGTCATAAAACCAACATTAGAGTTTATTATTTAAAGTTCTAAACTCATGGCTTTAAAAGTAATAAAATTGCTTCCAATTACCTTGATATTTGGTGATAAATAATCCGCATTAATTATGTTCGTTTATGGTATCAAGTAATTGTTCAATGATTTGTAAAGATGTCTTTCCTTCGGCTTCGGCATGAAAGCTGGTGATAATACGGTGTTGCAAAATAGGTTTAGCGATTGCGCGAATGTCCTTACAAGTAGCTGCGTACCTACCGTCTAGTAAGGCACGTGCTTTGCTCCCCAAAATGAGATATTGAGAAGCACGAGGACCTGCCCCCCAGCTAATCCACTTTTTTATAAAGTCTGGCGCACTGGGTTCGATAGGTCTTGATGCACGAACTAATCTTATAGCATATTCGAGCACATAATCAGCAACAGGAACCCTTGTAACCAAGTCTTGGAGGTTTGTTATTTCGTCAGGGTTAAAAACCTTATCTGCCACTGGTTTAAAAGCAGATGTAGTTGTTCTTACAATTTCGATTTCTTCATCTTTAGAGGGATATTGAACATTGATTTGGAACATGAATCTATCTAACTGTGCCTCAGGCAGTGGGTATGTGCCTTCCTGTTCGATGGGGTTTTGAGTAGCAAATACAATAAAAGGGAGATTAAGGAGATACGTAGTGCCGCTGGCTGTAACCTTGTATTCCTGCATTGCCTGTAACAGTGCAGCCTGTGTTTTTGGAGGGGTGCGGTTAATTTCATCGGCAAGGAGAATATTCGAAAAAATAGGGCCTTTGATGAATTTAAAGAATCTTTTCCCGGTAGCATGGTCTTGTTCCAGTATATCAGTGCCGGTAATATCCGCAGGCATTAGATCAGGTGTAAATTGTATGCGATTAAACTTTAGATTTAAGACATCTGCTAGGGTACTAACGAGTAAAGTTTTTGCAAGTCCCGGTACTCCAACAAATAGGCAGTGCCCTTTACAAAAGAGTGCTATAAGGAGGGTATCAATAACCTCTTCCTGCCCAACAATGACCTTTGCAATTTCTTTTTTTATCTTGTGTCGCCCATTGACGATTTTGTCAATAGCCTGTATATCTGTTTTTTCCAGTTCTATCGTAGTCATATTGTAACAGTAAATAAAAAGAGCGCTAGTGTCGAAGCTGCTCAGATAAGCCCAAAACTGAGCATGTCACTACCAAGGCTTTTCCCCGACACCAACGCTTTACTACTTTTACCAAAAAAAATACAATTTGTGAATTAAAATTTATTAATTCTTGGCATTTGCAATAGACAGAATAGTTTCATTATTTGATAAGTTTGTATCGTTATATTTATTTAGAATTAGAGGTAGTGTTGGCATAGTGTTGTTGTTTTTTCTTTGTATATCTGTCATGATTTCTCTATTATTGGCTGCGGAGGTTTTCGTCACGGTAATGTAATCTTGTTTGATAAGAGTTGATATGCAATCGGTTCGTTTAATGATAAGGCGAATATTATAGTTTCCCGGTTTCGAATATGTATGGACAGGATACTGCTCCGAGCTTATCAGAGACCCGTCTCCAAAATCCCATAGTCTATTGATAATTTTACCTGTAGAGGTATCTGAAAATTTTACCGTCAAAGGTACTGTTCCCTTTTGTGTTGAGGCTATAAAAGAAGTTGTTAAAGGCTTATTATTTTCTTTAGAAAAAGATGGAGCTTCTTCAGATATTACATGAGAACTCTTTAATGCCTGTGAGGTAGTTTGTTCTTGTGCCTTAAAAATTGGTTTTATTTTTGATTGAGATAGGGAATCAGATACAACGCTGCTGGCAGTTTTCGTCAAGGAGAGAGCTTCTTCTTTCTTACTAAATATCTTTCGGCGCCATCGTAGTAATCCATCGGCGTTTATAGCATAAAGCATATTGTCCTGTGTTGTGATATAAATACTTCCATCGGCAGTTACCGAAGGCGGAGAAGAAATATCTCCATTTATATGTACCTTCCAGTGCATACTACCACTTGGACTAATTGCATACAAGAAATCATCCTTTTTTGTTACAATATATACGTTGCCTTGATTACCCAAAACGGACGGAGGATCAATGGTATTCTCCGCATTAAAAATCCATTTAAGCACACCGTTTGAACTAATAGCATAAAGTGTTTCCTCCGAACTAAAGTACAACGTGTCGTCGGGACTAATTATGATTCCAAAGTTAATCTTATCCGCCAGTTGGATGTACCATTTTGTGTCCCCATTTTGATCAATTGCAGAAAGTTTACCATCACAGGATGCGATATAGATATTGCCATCTTTATCTAACACAGGAGTGTATGAGAACGTTGTGCCTTTTTGCTGTACAGCATCAGAAGTTTCTACTGATTCATTTTTTTCCTGGCTATAACTTCTTTGAGCGACAAAGACGGATAAAATTGTGATGAGTAGAGCGTATATTATTAAATGTTCGTGGGACAGAGTACGTAACATCTTCTTAAAAAAATGTCTTACTCCCATAATATTCCCTCAAAAGTGGAAATGAACAAAAATGACTTTAAGGGATACTATAACTGGATTTTGGATAAATGCAAGAAATTTTTTATACTGGTGTATACGCATGTCCTCTCTGTAAAAGGTCTCTTCTTAACAGCATAGACATTGCTCTTGCGCTTCGTTCCGGAGATGGGTACACAGGAAATTTACGATCTTCGAATAATTGTTTAATTTTCATTGTAAAGGCGCCACCCACTGTGCAGATAACAGCAGGTTTCCCCGACAATTTCATCGTATCGGTAATAAGATCAACCACCTTTTCCGTCATCCCCATAGGAGCCATAAGCGGTATGATAATAGCTGCATCATATTCGTCACTTTCGATCATACATGTATTTAAGGCAATGTAATAATCTTCATCGCTCGCGCTTCCTGTCAAATCAACAGGATTGTTAACCACATAGAATCTTGAGAATTTATTTCTTAATTTTTCTTTTAACTGTGGCGATGGTGGTGTAACCTCTAAACCATTCTCCGAGCAGTAATCGGCTACAATAACACCAAAACCACCCCCATTTGTAACAATGAGAACCCGATTCCTTTTCGGTGGGTTTTGCATTGTGAGAGCTTTAACGCCATCAATAAACTCCTCAAGACCATTTGCTTCAATAATGCCTGATTTTAAAAATGCGGCCTTATAGATTTCATATTTTCCAGCAATGGCTCCTGTGTGAGATTTGGCTGCAGCAATACCCGCCGCTCCTTTCCCAACCTTTAGTGCCACAATTGGTTTTTTCTTTGAACAGGCTTTAGCTACTTCGATAAACCTTCGTCCATAATCAATTGACTCCATATATATGGCAATAACTTTTGTATGAACATCATCCATCAGAAATGGCAAAAGAGCAGATTCTCCTACATCAATTCTATTCCCATAGTTTACCATTTTCGCTATGCCCAATCCTTCTTGTGCTGCCAAGTCTAATAAGGCAATAGCAAAGGCACCGCTTTGGGAGAGGATTGATAATGAACCTTTTGGGGGTTTGCTTACCCTTTCCCATGGCAGAAATGAAGTAGTAAAATTTGTGTAATTATCCAAGACCCCCAAACAGTTAGGACCAAGAATTTTGATATTATTCTCAATTGCAACTTGTTTGATCTTTTCTTCCATTTCAATGCCTTCGGCACCCATTTCACGAAAACCAGCACTAATGATTATGGAATATTGAATTTTTTTCAAAGCTTGTTGTTTCAACACATCCAATACAAATGGGGCAGGGATAGCAATTACGGTTAATGCTATTTCATCTGGAATATCAATTAATGAAGGAAAACAATTTAAGCCAAAAACATGCTTGTGTTTTGGATTCACAGGATACATCTTGCCGTTAAACCCAATATCAAGGAGGTTTTTTAGGATGATGCCGGATAAGCTACCCGGCTTTTCTGTAGCACCCACAATGGCTACAGATTTAGGATTGAAAAAAGTTTCCATTTGGAATAATGATTCTGCAATATGCGATTATGAAAATTGTTTTTATAAATCCTTTTTTGCCTTAGTTGGAAGCTTTGAAAGTAAGTCTTTTGCATCCTGATCATTGGGGGCTATTGTAAGCACCTGACTTAACATTTTTTCGGCAAGTTCATATTGATTCATGTTGTAATATGCCACACCAAGCATCTTGTACGCTGTTGCTGATTTACTATCTATTTTAATGGCTTGTTCACATTCAGACACAACTTTTTGCCAATTGGCATTTTTTGAATATAGATTGGCTAAAAGCAAATAAATGTCTATACTATTGTGGTTAGGATATGTATTATTAAACATTTGAAGTATATTCTTGGCTTCGGTGTATTTTCCTAAATCAAAGTATGTACTAGCTAAATTATATGTAAAATTAGGATTATCAGGCATTAACTCTACTGCCTTCTCAAATGACTGAATAGCATCATCTGGCTGTTTTTTCCCTTTATAAATAATACCAAGATAATTGTGATAATCCGCTATTAAAGGATTAAGCTCAATTAATTTTTTATAGTATGATATTGCTTCGTCGTACTTTCCAATTAACAGGTACATTTTTGTTAAGTTGTCTGTATAAATAGGATCTTTTGGATTTATTTCCACAGCTTTTTTAAAAGCATTGATTGCTTCCTCATACATTTCCTTTTTACTGTATATAGCACCAAGATTGTTGTAATAACCTGACTCTGAAGGATTGGGTTCAATAACTTTTCTTGTAAAAACAAGCGCCTTCTCTATGTCGCCTTTTTGTAAATATGCAATGGATAAACGACCGATATCTCTCGATTCTTCCGGCCTAAGTAAATACGATTGACATAGCTCTTCAATCGCATGATCTAGACTTCCGCTTTTAATATACATGGAAGCAAGGTTACTATGGAAAATGGACTGGAATGGATCAGACTCGATGGCCTTTTTGTAGTAAGTAGTTGCTTCATCTGATGTGTTATAGCTGAAATTTTCGGACAACATTTGATAAATCATGCCTAGCTGAAAAAACCCAAGATAGTGTTGTGGAATCAGTCTTAGAGAATTATTGGCTTCCATATATGCCTTTTGTATTAATGTCACGTCTTTTGTTTTTTGTATTCTTTCTATATATGTTCTACAAAGTTCATCACGATAAAAGGTCTCGTATGGGTTAAGAAGTATGGCGTGTCTGATAAAAAGTAAACCATCTTCGCTTGCGGTGTTTTTAGTTTGTCTTTCGAATTCCAATATTCTCCTTCCGTGTTCAAAATATACTTCTGCTTTATAAACCCGAAGTATAAACATAGCAGCGAAACCCATTGCGATCAGCACCGCTCCGCAACCCAGCCATTTACAAATGTTAAGCCTCGTTGTTGTTTTCCCTTTGGTTTCGCTAGAGAATTTCCCCAACACCTTTTTCCCTATTTTTGGATTGAGAAATTTCTCTTTTTTCCACTTGTATTCCTCTTTAGTAAACGAGGATTGCGGTGGTTTGTGAGTATTCTCGTTTTCTTCTGCAGGTTTGTGGTTCGTGTTGATTTTGTTTAACAATCTTTCCGATTTATCATTTACTTTTATAATAGCGATACAAAGTCCCATCATTGCCCAGAAGATTGTTACTATGGGGGTGTTTCCAAAACTAAATTCATTTTGAATAAGATAGGATACTATCCCGGCTAATAGCCCTAAGATAATCATTTTGTCATGATTACTTAATTGTCTGTATTTTTTGACAATACACATCCCGAATGTAACTAACAGCCAGACATAAGTGCCCAGTCCAAAAATACCGCGAGTAACAGTTGTATCAAGGATATCATTGTGAATCCTGTCCTGCCTGGGGAATTGGAATCCTTTGTCACTTTCTTGTGACGAGAATACCTTTGCCAAATTTCTTTGATAGACAATACCTATGGTGTCGGGACCTATACCTAAGATAGGATAATCCTTAATAATCTTTGTTGCGGTTAAATACTGGAATATACGGGAAAAAGTAGAACCACCTACAGAAAATTTGTTGGCAATCAGCGGCCTTTTAATTGTCTGTATTTTGTCAAAAGTTGGTTTTTCAGTGGAGGATTCAGTTACTCTTATATCACCTGCAAAATGTTTGATAACCGATGTTTCATGTCTTGCGTTGAAGAATATCCCAATAGAAAGGAAAGAAATAACCAGAATTGTGAATTTGTATCTTTCCTTAGGGATTGTTTTGTAAATTAAGATTAAGGCTGGAATTAAACCTCCAAGAAGCGCCACAAAACATGCACGTGTATTTGTAAGCCAGAAAGTAGTAAAAATGATCAACGATAGTACAAGAAAAATCCATAATATATTTAAACTTTTTGAAACAGAGGGGTCTTTTTGTTGAGAAGGGTCATTCAAAAACAATGAAATAGCTAATGGCAAAACCATAACAAGATATGCCGAAAAGAATACAGGATTTCCGAAGGTGGCAAATACTCGCCTGGTTTCAAAACTACTCCATTTGAACATGTCAAATCCAAGATGTTGTGCGATTCCATAACATGACGAAATAGTAGCGCCGGCTACAATTGAGAATATTAATAAATAGAGCCTTTTTTTTGAAGTTATAAAATTGATTGTGGTGTAAAAAACGAGTATATAACATAATGTGGCTACCAAACCCTCAAATCGTTTGTAAGTGCCAAAAAAACTCATAATGGGATTAATGGATGTGACGGTTGAAATTATAAAAATAAATATGTAGGCAAGTATGGGAATGTCTAGCGGAGTTGAGGAAAATTTAAAACCCTTCTTAAATGCCAGCAAAACTGTCCATACAACCAAAATTGCTACTGTTAGTAAGTATAAAGCGGTTAATTTGCTAAGATCAAAAACACTGAAAAGACGGATGTCGAAAAAGAGTGGAGGGATAATAACGGTGGCAAACAACAAGCACAAGATTAATCTATCGCAATATTTGACTACATTATTAAAAGTATTTTTCATTAGATTATTTATTCAAGTGAAGAGTTGAAATTCGGATTTTAGAGATTGGTTACAACATGGTCACTTTTGTGGAAAACAGAAATGTGTCTAATACCAAAATTCCCTTATTTTATTGGTGGAGCTGAGGGGATTCGAACCCCTGACCTTTTGAATGCCATTCAAACGCGCTCCCAACTGCGCCACAGCCCCACCTGAAAAATTTATTGTAAAAAATTCAATGATAAATTCCAGAATTCACAAGCTTCTCAGAATTAGTCTCTATCCGGAATAAGCCTTTACGTAAACAAATCATATTGATTACTCTTTTTGTCGTTTAAACATTTATGTCTGATTTATCCAGTGTAGAAAATAACATGGCAAACCGTGATTGTCAAGATTTTTAACCTTCTAACAATATTATCGTATCGCACATTCAAGGAGGTTTGGCGGAAAGGATTGTACGCCAATTCATGGAAAGAAAACCGCATGAAGCAAGTCCTACAGCAGCATGTCTATCTTCGCGCCGATGCTTCATGATTTCATTAGCGCGAGCAACAGTCCATTGTGGAAATGGCCTGCCCAGAAGTACAAGCGGTAGCCCTCTTTCAACATAGCCCTCTGTTAGTACGCGGAAATACCAGCCTGTCCTGCCTGTAGCTTTAACCCTGCCAGCCAAGTCTTTGATGCGCCACCGACGTGAAATTTTCCAACATGGCTGACGCGGTTGTGAGACCTGCAGATGTGCCCCTCCCACAGAATATATGTCACCAATACACACTAATTCTTCTGTAAGCCCTGAGACTGTAAAGTTCTCAGCAAATGCCCCATAAGGCAATTCTGGGCAATTAATCTCACTACGCCATGTAGGATAATGTTCTGCCGAATAGGCTAGAACAGCTTTTTCAGGGCCACCATGATTTTTGAGATCTGCCTGGCCATCACCTGAAAGATTACACTTACCTAGCCAAACTTTTCCATTAACAGCTTTCTTGTAGAAAGCCGTTGACCATGGAATATACATCATAAATGGCGTCCTAAGCAACACACGCTTGAAAATACTTATCCTTGCTAACTTAGACCTATTTGTCATGTTTGCAACGGTCTTGATTCCTAAGGCTTTAGGTTTACCAACCTGAATAGAAACTATGTAAGGTGTGCTCATCGTGTGTCACTAATATAGAAAACAATTTTTTACGGTTCAAAACTTCATATTGTCATTTGAGCAAAAAAAAATCCAGTGAGTGTTAATTCTCACTGGATTTTCTATGTAAAGGGCATATTATATGCCCATAAGGATATTAGACATTTTCAATCTGTAATTTATCTTCTTCTCTTTAAATCAAAATTAGCAGTTGCGGCTTTGCCTGCTTCTACTGTAACCTCTAGGGATAGTTCTTTGAGCTTTTCGTGCCATGTCTTCACTACATATTTTCCCTGTGGAACACCTTCAATCGTGTAGTTTCCGTCCTTATCTGTAACCGCAAAATATGGATTTTCGAATGTAACTGCATAGCCCGCCATTTCAGCATGAACGTTGCAGAGGAGAGGCGTTTCACCTACGACATCAAAAAGCACTTCTTTGACAACCCCTGTTGGATACGTTCCTAAATTAAACTGCAAGGCTGCGGTAGGAGGAGAAAATACATTGTGGCGGACTGCATCGCTATTAGGAAAGTCCGCGGTGGTACCTTTCTGCATGGCTACAACACGGGGCACATAGGTAAGATTAAGCTGGTCAATAACTGCATGTTCAGAAGGTGGATCGAACTTATTATCCCCGACCTTTTCAATAAACACAATAGCATCTCCACTATTCCTCATTTTCTGGCAGGTTACAACGCCTGTAATGGAACCAGCATTGTCTACTTTGGGTACATTTTTAACTGCCTTCTTTAACTTTTGCTGTGCCTCTTCCAGCTTCTTCATTGCTTCAGCAGCCTCTTCAGGCGTCAGAGTTTTCTTTTCTTCGGTCTGAGCCCATATACATGAATTATACGAAAACGCTACACAAGTCGCTGCAAGTATCCCAGCAATCAAATATTTTTTCATAAATTCTTTTCTCCTTTTTCCAAAATTTAAGAACTCCTAAAATTAAACGAGCTAACAAATGTTATTCATTCCATCTGTTAGCTCGTTTTTGACCTTACATAATCGAATTTACGCCTTTTCTACTTTTATCAATTCACCGCTAAGATACTTCTTCATGAAGTCATTCTCGTTCCCGGTAGTATATCCTGTTTTTGCAGGATCCCACAGCCCTTTTCCACCCATACCGCCGTCTTCTGCCTTGGTAATCTTTACTAAAGTTTCCTTTGGAACAGTATTGAGGCCATGGTTGTCAGCCTCAAAGCCGAAGACAAACTTCATACCAATCTTTGCTTTGTGGAATAGGCTATCCAGCTGGTGCATCGGCATTGACCAATCCCTGGTGATGCTCTGCTGTGAACCGTAACGGAAACTGGATTGATATCCGGTACCTGCAGACAGCGCCCTGCCGTCGGGTCTAGTCTCGTGTGCCTTCACGCTTCTTTCTGTTGATATCCAAGCGGAGTGTTTCATCATCGTTACCCCATAAGGATAGGATGAATTATACTTTGCCCTCAGCATAAGTCTTGCAACTTTATAAAATGGATCGCTGGGTTTCCAACCTTCATATGGCCTATCGGCCGGGTTAGCATCAACATAAACATAATCACCATCGTTGATACCCATGTCTTTAGCTGCCTGCGGGTTTATATTAATCTGATGTTCCCCTACACCGGGCATCCTCTTGTCCATTCTGTATGGATCGCCAAAGTTGTTATTCCAGATAAAGTTCCAGTCCGTTACTGCCCACTGTGAGTGCACC
>JAHFOX010000108.1 GCA_023261445.1 Planctomycetota bacterium | reverse complement strand
TCGAGTTTGTAACTTGAACCTAAATATTTTGCAAGATCAGGAACGTTTGTAACAAATCAAAATCAGGGGTTCAGGTTGCAAACCTGAACCCGCGGTGGGTGTAACTCAAACCTTCAGGGTTGACGAATCAAAGCTAAAACTTTGAGTTACATGCGCCTTTTTCATTTTATAAAAAGTCGCTGCCGAAGGCGGCCTAATTAAGAAGTGGTATTTTGATAGGGTGGCTATTTCAGTGTAACAAATCCTTTATTTTTTATAAAAATACTTACTACGCCATTTGTTTTCAGGAATTCATCCATGAGCGCCATAAACTCTAAAACAGAACTTACCTCTTTAGATCCAACCTTTGTAATCAAATCTCCTGGTTTTATACCAGATTGCGCAGCTGGACTGTCAGATTCAACATCAACGACAATTACACCCTTTTCGCCTTCATAACCAAATGATTTTGCAACTTCTGGATTCAAGTCATTGACCACCAATCCTAGTGAGAATTTTGTAGGTTCATCCAGTTTTCGAATAGCAACATAAGTTTTACCAGAGAGGTCTTCGGGTTGGCGCTCTACCAAAACCTCCAATGGACTTTCTAAACCATCTCGCACAACCTTGACTATAATTTTTGAATCAACTTTTGCGCGCCTGATAGCACGCTGGAGGTCTGTTGTATTTTCAATCCGTGATCCGCCTATTTCTGAAATAACGTCTCCGGGCCTGATGTCTGCCTTCGATGCAGGTGTATCACTCCACACCTCTAAAACAAAGGCACCCTTTTCTGTAGGCAAACGAAAACGATACATAACTTCTTTCTTATCTTTTAGTCCAAGTGTTGTTGCCAATTCGTCGCTAATATCATGCGTTCCGACACCCAAATATCCTCTTACAACAACTCCTGTGGCAATAATATTCTCAACAGTCTCTTTTGCAATGCTTGCGGAAATGGCAAACCCTATACCTTGAAAACCACCAGAGCGCGTTGCAATGGCGGTATTTACCCCGATTACCTCGCCTCTGAGATTGACAAGCGGACCGCCGCTGTTCCCGGGGTTAATGGCTGCATCCGTTTGAAAAAAATCCTCATAAACAAATGGCAGCACAAACGGAATAACGTGTGTTCTTCCTTTGGCGCTGATGATGCCTGTTGAAACTGTTTGCTGATAACCGAAAGGACTTCCGATGGCGATGACCCAATCACCGACCCGCACTTCTTCAGAATCACCAAATTCGGCAGGCTGGAACTCTTCTCCTTCCATTTTGATAACTGCAAGGTCTGTATTCGGATCAATGCCGATTATCTTGATATTCTTATATTGTTCGCCTGTATAATCAACCACCGTGATTTCGTCTTCAGCAAAACCGCTAATAACATGATTATTAGTTAAGATATAGCCATGTTTATCTACGATAATACCTGAACCAAGCCCTTTTTTGGGTGCGTTTTCCGGATGATTATCTTGTTTTGGGGGGAAATTCTGGTCAGGCGGTGGAGGTTTGGTATCTGGATTATCCCCAGGATGCTCTTTTTTCCCTGTGCTTAGGCTGACGACTGATGGGCTTACAAGCTGCGAAACCTTTCGAAATGTTTGTATAAACGGCTGAGTGACTTTCTCAAGTTCCAGAAGTTCTTGTTTTAATATTTCAACCTCAGTTTTTCGCTCGGCAAAAACACAGTGGCTACAGAGAAGATGTAAGGAGATTACAATCCCAAATAAAATGTATATCTTCATGCATTTCATTTTTTATCTTTGGATACTTTTAGTTTATAAACCAAATACCAACTACCCGCAAACACAAATATATTTACGAAAAAAACCAAAATAACGACTTTTTTCGCCAGTATAGGATTATTTGTCCTATAAACATTTGCAACTGCGTAAAAGGTGAAATATATAATAAAAATATAGGCAAAAATAACACCCATAAATAAAAGGACTCTTTTAAAGGGTTTCATTTTAATACGAAATCAACTTTAAAATTAGATTTACCTTTTGTTGAATTAATAAGTTAAGGAAGTGTTGGAGTCTCAGATTTATCTTTCACCTCCTCTTTTACACCCAAATGCACCATTTCCAAACGATTTGACAGTTCAATTTCAGCTTGTTGAATATTATCTAATCGTTTTTTTAAACCTTCGTCCATAGTCTTATAATTAGTTTCCATGTTACTGATGCGTTCATTTAGATTTTTAACGATTGTTCCCAGTTCTTCGAGCTTTTGTTGTATTTCCTTGCTGCTGCTCTTCACATCAGCCATCTTGTTATGGAGTTCGTTCCCATCGTTTACAATTAATGAAATAGACTTGGACAAATCGTCAACCCTTTTTTCTAATGTTTGGGTTATGGTTGAAATCTCATTTACTTTAAGATTAATGTCCTTAACCTTTACATTCGAGGTAGTACTGCATCCGACTATAAATACTATCAACAGCCAGATATAGATTACTAAGTATTTTATCACGTATTTATTATAAACAAATCGTATTTAAACACAAAAGCAAATTTTATAGTGAATTGGAACTTTTTTTGACTTGTGAGTGTTTTAAATAGCAAAGTTGTTCTCCTTTATTGGCAAGCTGACTTTTCGCTTTCCTCCTTTTCTTCGAAAGTCAGCTTGCTATTTTTTTATACGAAAATGTATAAAAACCCATCTGCCATAAGTAACAACGTCTTTCTATGTCCTTCAGAATCTTAGACCTCCAAGATATTTGAATATTCTTTAATTTTGTTAAATTGTTTTTTTGTATTTATGTGCTATAATTACTAAAAATTTTCAGTAACATAATCTTTGATAAAAAATCATAATAAGGGGGGCGAAAGGATTCGACCGGACAAGTTGAGGTATAGGTGGCGTATTGAGGTTGTCAGGAGGCCTCATTAAAAACCTGGCAAAATGATTAAATGCCGAACCAATGGCAATGGCTGCTTAATTGACAGCCACGTTTAATTAGTCTTACCTGCGAGATTAATTAAACGACGAACAGCAGGTTAGTTTGGTCTATCTGCTCGGTGTGGACTAAATGAAATTCTAAGCCGGGCTGGTCTTCAGAAACCTTGTTTATTGGGGTTCTAAAAGACGAGATTTAAAGAATAAACTATGTACGTAGAAGCCTATGCTGAAATGTCTAGGGACGCGGGTTCAATTCCCGCCGCCTCCACCATATTGCTTTGCTGTTCTAGTAGATGCGATAATAGTTAAAATTCAATTTGTGTTCTCACTCCAATCAATGTTACAACCTCGTTGCCTTCTAAACCGATAGGGTCAAATACAGTTTGAAAAGAAGGTGTAATGGCAAAGTGGTCATTTATGACAATTCTATAGTAAATTTCTACGACTTGTTCTTCACTACCATCAATAGCTGTTGCGTGACCAAAGGCAAGCGCAGTACTGTCTTTTGCCCGCGAAGTGAAAGGATGGTGTAATTCTAAGCCTCCACTTTCTGCGTTTTTAATACTAGCGCTGTCTGTCTCGTTGATTCCATATCTTGCAAAGGAAAATAGTCTTTTTGAAAGTTGTTGGTCTAAACTTATGCCCATACCTTTGTTATCGTTTTGACCGCCATTAATTTTGGTCCATAAGCGGTAGTTTCCTTCCAGCCCAAAAAGGCAGTTTAATTTTATACCTACCTCGCCAATTCCATATAGTACATCTATTAAACCTGCTTCGATGTCTTCTGTGCTTTGCATGCCTAGCCTGAAGCATAGTCCTCTTCTCGTTTCGTAAATAGACACCATGCCGGGCGCATTCTTCGGAACTTCTAAGGTTCGATTATTCACAAATGCACTGGTAATAAACTGGGTTGTTTCGTCGTTGGCAATAGTATTACCATCAAAATAATTGGTTAAATCTATCTTGCCTGCTATTATATTTATATTTTTCTTAAAAGGTTTTAGTTCGAGCCATGCTTCTCGTACAGACATACGTTCGAAACCGTTGTCACCCTGAAAAGAACCAGCATCATCGTTTAGCCCTGAAAGGCTGCCGACAAATTCATCTGGTCCGTTTCCTCCAATGCCTTCCAGATCAAGAAAAAGTGTGGAATAATCGAACGGTCTGTATAAAAAAAGCAAGTCCAGAGAACCTTCAGCAGAAAAATTGCCCCCCTCGCTACTATTAAGGATTTGCTGTATTATGCCTGTTGAACTGACACCGAAGTTAAAACGTTCTTTTGTTACTTCCTCCAGGGATTTTGCGATTTTCTCAGAAATGCTTTCGCGTCTTGCCAGTTTTTTTATGTGTGTGACCTCTTTTAATTCCGATCTACATATACCGCACTTGCCGTCTTCACAATTTTCCTGATAGCAATGTCCATTGGGGCATATATATTCAGTTACCACCTTATTTTCTTCGTCATCGGTGTTAGGTGTGTTTTCATTGGCTGGATCTTGTTTAAAAGAGTTTTGTAATGATTCAGCAGATACAGATGTCCTTTCATTGATAATCGGTTGTATAAGACATAAACAAATAAACAGTAAGCAGTAATCTTTTATTTTATTTCTATTAAATTTCACAATTCTCTCCTTTTCCCCTCGGAATGAGGAATTGAATATCTAACTTTTCAGGTTTCCTGGCTTCCGAATCAATCCTAATCCCTAACCTTCCCGTTCCTTGTTAGATATAGAACAGTGGTTACTTTATAGGTTTCGTATCGGTTACAGTTGCGGGGCAGCTCCCGTTTTTACGGGATTCCCTGAATATTTGAACTACAATTAATGAAGACGCAGATTTCCGCAGATTACCACAGATAATAATTTTATCTTTTAAATCCTGACAATCTGTGTTCATCTGTGTCCAAAATAAATATTTCTGTGCGATTAAAATAAAAAAGCCCATTTCTTCGCATCGGGAAGAAACGGGCTTTTAAAATACGGACGTCACGCTTCACCTCCTTTACGACGAAGAAGTTTTTCGGCAAAACATTACAGGCAGGTCTTCTGACTGGCGGATCGTCCTACTTGTTGCGCCTTCCCGGAAAGCCGTTTAATCAGTTTAAACCGTTTAAACGGCTTTCCAGTGGCTTTTGCAACGTTCGTCACCGGATACAGCGGCGGTACCGTTCCCTTTACTCCTAATTTCTGATACAAGGAATTACGTATTAATTATCGTCAGAAATTGGTTGGAGGTGGGATTCCCATTAAGTCCTGATAAATATCGGGACACCTGTAACAGGTAATTTATTGTCCATGTTGAAACTACATACTGTACTCCTTTGAGAAAGTTAAACCTAAAATATCGTAAATAGCGGCCATGTTCATATTCCCGCGGACAATGTCGGCCAGTTCATTGTATTTGCGCTCTTTTATAGCTTTAAAATCTGCATGGCATCCATTCAACGGTTTTAATCCTTTTTTGAGTCTTAGGTAATTAATGAGCTGCGATCTGAATTCGTCGTTGTCAAATATTCCGTGAATATAAGTTCCAATTACGTTGCCACTGGCAGAAACGCCCCCGTCCAGTATATTTACCTTTTCCTCAGCCCTCTCTGTAATCCTTGCAAAAGGCTTAACAGATTTATTACCGTTATACGTTGTCTCTCCCATGTGAATTTCATACCCCATGAGTTCACCATCTACAGGAAACAAATTCTCATGTTCGAGCATACGCGCCTTTACCTGATAGGTCTGCTTTTCTCTGGCAAAGGTGGTTACTGTGTCTAGTAAACCCAATCCCTGAATACT
>JAHFOX010000043.1 GCA_023261445.1 Planctomycetota bacterium | reverse complement strand
TAGCGGTATCAATTTTTCTGCTATTTTTCCCAGTTTTATATATTTCAAATATAGCAAAGGCTCAAACAGAGCCAGAGCCTGCCGACAATTTTCAACTCCAGGTTTATCTTACAGAGGAACAAGCTCTTGCCCTTGTATTTCCCGAGTGTAACGAGATTGCAACTGACGAATTTATAATGACTGCGGAGGAAAAACTTAATCTCGAAAAGATACTTGGCAGAAGACTTTATGAAGAAGGCTTCAAGGTTTACATAGAAAAAAATATGGGCGTTATTCAGGGATATGCAATTATTACAGAAGAAATTGGCAAATTTCATCCCTTTACCTTTATTGTAGGCGTAAAGCCCGATGGAGAAATTAATAACATAGCTGTACTTGTTTACCGTGAAAGTCGAGGCGGAGAGATTGGCCGCAAGCGTTTCCTATATCAATTTATAGGAAAATCCTTTAAAGATCCGATTAGAATAAACAAAGACATAATAAACGTAACCGGAGCCACTATGTCTGTGCAGTTTATGTGCTCAGGCGTTAGAAAGGTGCTTGCTGTTGTTAATGAATATTACATAAATGGCAAGAGGAACTTAGACAATATTAAGCTGACGAAGACTGCTTCGATAAATAAAGCAGAAACAAACCAGAAAATAGATAAACCACAAAATACAAACGGTAAAGCAAAATACACTAATCCTGATTATAACGTCCGAGAAAATAAGTCAGAGTTAAAACTAATAAAGCAAACCCGCATGATTATGGGTACTTTTGCTGAAGTATCGGTGTATTCAAACAACGAAAAAGCTGCTGGCAAAGCCATTAATGCGGCATTGGACGAAATGGAGCGCGTGGATCGCATCATGAGCAACTACAAAAATGACAGCGAACTCTCCAATCTGAACAGAAAAGCCGCAAAATCACCAGTTCCATGCAGTGCAGAAATCCTCGATGTGATTGAACAGTCGCAATATTACAGTGAATTGAGTGATGGCGCACTTGATATTACTATATCTCCAATAGTTGCTCTTTGGGGATTTTTTGATGAAAAATGGCACATTCCATCTGATAAAGAAATAGAAAGGCTTTTGCCTGCAGTTTCATATAAAAATATCATCATAAGCAAAAATAGTGATCCCAAAAAACCAAGTACTGTATCTTTTAAGAACACTCAGACTCAAATTGACCTGGGTGCTATTGGGAAAGGATATGCTGTAGACAGGGCATTAGAAGTTGTCAAGGAATTTGGTGTAGACAATGCGTGTATTAATCTTGGTGGGAATATATACGTACTAGGCACACCGCCGGGTAAAAATGTATGGAAGATTGGCGTGCAACACCCGCGAAAAAGGGACGAAATACTCGGCTATCTAGAACTCAAGAATGAGGCTACGGCTACTTCAGGAGATTATGAACGGTTTTTTGAAATCAAAGGGAAGCGCTACTCTCATATTATAGACCCAAAGACAGGCATGCCCGTCAGCGGCACTATTGCAGTGACGATTGTCGCTCCCACTGGCACAGATGTAGACGCATTATCCACAAGTGTCTTCGTTTTAGGTCCTGAAAAAGGTCTAAAACTCATCGGGAAAATTCCAAATGCAGACGCCTCGATTACCTACGAAAAAGATGGTAAAATAATGATAGATATGACAAGCGGTTTTGAAAACAAATTTAAAAAAACCAATATCAAAGGAGAAAACAATGTCAAGTGGCATGTGGTCGCTTCCGATTAGCAACAAAATATTTTTCACATTCTTTCTTTCAATCATGACCATAGCCATCGGACTTGGTTTCTTAAATTATTACGAAAGAACGGGCTTTTCTCCACAGAAAACAATACGTTATTACTGCGGCAATGAAGAGGAAAAATTTGATACGCCGCTATCGGCTGAAGAAAATAAATCCAAATTGGAAGAAGGGCTTTTTTTTGCAAAATCCTACAGAGAACTCTTAGAGGTAACACATACACACATCTTTTCCATCCCAATCGTAGTGTTTATACTCTCTCGAATTCTTGCAATGACGCATACTCGTGAAGGATTAAAGATTACCATATACGGCGTTTCTTTTGCTGGAATTATATTGAACCTCGCTGCTCCGTGGTTAATCAGATATGCATGTCCTCATTTTGTAATTGCATTTACAATTTCTAACATTTTTCTCATTCTGAGTTTCGGCGCATACATTTTTATCCCTCTCTATGAAATGTGGTTTAGAAGAGATCACGAGATTGTTTAACTTCTCCCGTCTTGAAATAGACGAAATTTCTAAATGCGTACCTTAGTTGTAAAATTACTTATTTCCCTTCTTTAATTTTTCATACTGGGCAAAGGATTTCTTGGCTTCTTCTTTCCTCCCACTCTTTTCGTAAAGAGTGCCAAGCGTATTATGAACTTCAATAGTTTCCGGATTGATTTCCAACACTTTAGAGTACTCATAAATAGCATCGTCTAACATGCTATTTTGTTCGTAAATACGCGCAAGTGTTATGTGTAATGTGGCATATTTAGGATTGATTTCAAGGGCATGTTTTAAGACTTTGACTGCATTATCGTACATATCCTCTTCATTGTACACAATCCCAAGACAGATATACGCCTTTAGATTGTTTTTACTTAAAGATACTGTGTTTTCCCATTGTTCAATTGCCTCTTCGTTTTGTTTACTATAATAGGAAATAAGCCCCATTTCAAAATACGTATCTGGTTTTAAAGCAATATTCATTTCTTCGATATGTTCTAATTTATCCTTTATAACGACTAATTTTTTTAGCGCTTCAGGATTCAGTGTTTTGTTTAGAGTTTCCGGAAGAATAAGAGAAGGAATTAACGCCTTTTTTCTTTCCAACGTAATTAAACTTTCTAATGATTCTTTTTCTGCCATAATGAACTTCGTAAATTCTTCAAGCATCGTTTTCTGGCTGAGATTCTTATCTTGCAGGATGGAGATATTCTGTTCCAGTGTTGCGACCTTTTGCTCAAAAGTTTCTTTGGACATACTTCCTTCCGTGAGTCTCTGCTCTAATTCCTTTAGTTGCTTTTCATGTTCGTCTTTTGAGATATAATTATTCAATTTTTGGTCATAGTCTCTGACCTTTTCATCATAAACAGATTTTGAGATATACTCGTTTGTAATTTTTTCCTCATAAGATGCAACTGCATTTTCGTGAATCTTCTTTAGTTTGTCTCTGGTAAATTTCAGTTCCTTAATTAATTCATCTTTGTTTGAGAGCACTTCATTATAGTATGGTTTTTCTATTAAAAACCAGTAACAAACTAGGGCAATAGCAGAAACTACAAAGATAATTCCTAATATGATAAGAAACTTTTTGTCAGGCTTTATAAAAGTCTTACTTTGAACAGAAGATGCCGTCTCTTTCAGTTTCACAAGACGGTTGAGAAGATTCTTAAAGGGTACTTCCATTTTAAAACACTCCTTTAAATATTTTTGTTGCTATGGAGCAAGAAACTTTACCTATTAAAATTGCTTCATTAATAGCATTTCTCAAATTTACACTTCGGGTTGTTTCTCTTGTCTTTTCAGTTGTTTCGCGATGTGATAAAGTTTTAAGTACAGATTTTATCCGATATCATGTTCTGTTACCATAGATATTTTATCAGCGGTTTTACCGCCAGAGTGCTTTTTAATCATGAACTTATCAACCTCTTCCTGACTCATTGGCGTAACCTCCACCACCCTTGCAGGAACATCATTTTTTATTTCCTTAACAGATACTTTTACTATTGGTAGTACGTGTGATTTCCCATACTTGGCGGTAAGACGCGCTGCTGTATGAATCTTATCCTCAGTAATCTCTCCGCGTACGATGGTAAGAGGACCGGGCATATCTACCAAACTTAACTGAACATCGCCTTCTTTTGAAAGTGAGTCTAGCCTTGTATTATCCTCTTCGTTTCTGCCAACAATGATTTTAGTTAGAGAGTCCAGCCTGAAATGTCTTCCGACTTTTAACAGGTTGACGTCATTCAAACCGGCGTCACAGGTATCAACAAGGTCGCGCATACGATGTGCAAACTCTGGATCGGTAAGCAGGCAGCCGCCTGCCGAACAAGGATAGTCCTTAATCTGAAACACATCCGCAAGCTGTATCTGATTTTTTCTGGAGCGCCCTCTAATCTGAAGCAATTGTTCCCTGTCTACAAGTCCCATTTTCTCGGGAATAGTCGGTTCCATGTGCTTGGCGCATAAAGGCCTTAAAACCAATCCTGTAAGATTTGCCTCTTTGTCTATGAGCTTCATGGCTTCTTTCCGCTGTGACATGGGTCTTTGCCCTAACACCTCGCCGGTAATGATGAAATCAGCGCCAATTTCCCTCATATATTCGCCTGCAATACGAAAGATATTAATACGGCAATCAATGCAGGGATTCATATTCTTGCCATATCCATACTTAGGTTTTTTGACTAACTCCAGAAACCTTTCCGTCGTGTTGATTACCTTGATTGGTATTCCAAATTTCTCCGACACCTTTACAGCCTCAAGTTTGCAACTGCCATGAGATGTACAGCGACAAAATACAGTCACAAAATTGAGGGCAATAACCTCAATCCCCTGTTTCTGTATTACACGAATAGCCAGAGTACTATCTAATCCGCCAGATAATAAAGCCAGTGCTTTTGCCAAAACTAACTCCTTGTATGAATAATGAAATTTAATACTTAAAATACTATTTAAAATAACTACAGTAAAAGATTCTAAATCATATAACTATGTCTTTCAAACAAAAAATCAACTCAAAAGAAGTTTGACTGTTTAAAAATACCATGTTAAACTATGTGGAATTTCTAAACACAACAGAAAAAACTGAGAGGGATTATGATAAGACATCCAGCCGTCGCTGGCAGTTTTTATAGCGGAGACGCATCCCAATTAAGAAGCGATATTGAAGCTTTTACAACAAAAGATTCTGGAAAGCAAACCGTCATGGGCGTTGTTTCTCCACATGCTGGTTACATGTATTCGGGGCGTGTTGCAGGAAATCTTTATTCAAGGATTAAAATACCTAATACCATAGTCATATTAGCCCCAAACCATACAGGCTATGGAGTACCATATTCCATTTGGCCTGAAGGAACGTGGCGTACACCTCTTGGAGATGTTGATGTAGATAAACAGATAGTAAACGAACTTGTGCGTGTTTGCAACCTTGTTGAAAAGGACAGAGAGGCTCATTTACATGAACACGCCGCAGAGGTGCAGATACCATTTATTCAATATTTTAATCCATGCACTAAAATCGTTGTAATGGTTATATCTGCTGGAAATATTACAGACCTTAAAAATATTGGTAAAAGTTTAGCGCTGGTATTACATAAATTATGCCCGGATGCGCTTGTTGTAGCGTCATCTGATATGTCACATTACGAAACTCAGGCATCTGCAAACAGAAAAGATAAAATAGCCATTAATGAGGTCTTGGCGCTTAACGAAGATAACCTTTACAAAAAGGTACATGATATGCATATCACAATGTGCGGTATTTATCCTGCAGTTATTATGCTGGTATGTTCTAAGGAACGAGGGGCAAAAAAAGCAGAATTGGTACGTTATGAAACCAGTGGCGACATTACAGGTGATTATGATCGCGTTGTCGGTTATGCAGGGATTATAGTAAGTTAAATTTCATTTTGGACACAGATAAACACAGATTATCAGGATGTAAAATTTGAAAAACAATCTGTGTGTATCTGCAATAGTCCGTGTCCTAATTAAAAATCAAGGAGAGAAGATGTATGGTAATGATTCCAAAGGTTAAACTAAATATTGACGGCAAAACTGTGGAAGTTAATAAGGGTAAAACAGTCTTACAGGCAGCCAATTCTGTTGGAATTCGTATTCCAACGCTTTGTCACGATCCGCGGCTCGAACCATTTGCCGCATGTCGGGTTTGTATGATAGAAATTGAACGGGGGAAGTCGAGCGCACTCATTACGTCATGTAATACTGAAGCCACCGATGGCATGGTAATCCGTACCGATTCTGAAAAGGTGTTGAAAACACGAAAGATGGTTTTGGAATTAATTCTTTCAGATCATCCAAGAGATTGTATGACGTGTGATAAATGCGGCGCTTGCAAGTTGCAAGACCTTGCCTATGAGTATGGAGTCAGGGAAAGCCGATTCTTTGAGTCGCCAGGCGGAGGAATAGAAGAGGATAGAAATCCTGTCATTCAAAAAGATAAAAGTAAATGTATCCTTTGCGGTCGTTGTATACGTATTTGCGCCGAAGTCCAGCAAGATTATGCTATTGATTTTAAGAACCGCGGATTTGAAACAGAAACGGGTACACCCTTTGGCAAATCTTTGCTTGATACAACCTGCGTATTATGCGGACAGTGCGTATCCACGTGTCCTGTAGGCTCGCTGGTTGAAAAACAGGCTGTTGGAAAGGGACGCGATTGGGAATTTAAACAGGTCAAAACCACCTGTGCCTATTGCGGCGTGGGCTGTACAATGTACCTGAATGTCAAGGGGAATCAGGTTGTCAAGGTAACTTCAAAGACTGGCTCTATTCCTAACGATGGCAATCTGTGTGTAAAAGGACGCTTTGGATATGACTTTATTCACCACCCAGACAGATTAAAAAACCCCCTCATAAAAAAGAATGGAAAATTTGAAGATGCAACATGGGATGAAGCGCTTAACCTGGTTGCCCTCAAATTGGGTGAGATAAAAGCCAAATACGGAGCTGATAATATCGGGGTGTTCAGTTCTTCGCGATGCACAAACGAAGAAAACTATCTGGCAATGAAATTTGCGCGGGCTGCGATTGGCACTAACAACGTAGACCAGTGTGCCCGGACTTGACACGCTCCCACCGTCGCCGGTCTGGCGATGTCATTCGGTAGCGGTTCAATGACTAATTCGATCAGCGAAATCAAGGACTGTAAACTCATATTCCTTATAGGCGGCAATCCAACAGAGGCGCATCCCATTGTCGGGTTGGAAATGAAGAAGGCATTGCGCAAGGGATGCACGTTCATTGTGGCAGATCCGCGCAAAATCTGGTTTGCACAGCATTCAAAGTTATATCTCCCTGTAAGACCAGGAACAGATAACTGGCTGTTGAATTCGATAGCCCACGTTATTATTGCCGAAGGTCTTGAAAATAAAGAATTCATAAAGACACGTACCGAAGGCTTTGAGGAGTTAAAGGCGTTCGTCAAAGATATTACGCCTGAAAAGGCTTCTGAATTTACCGGCATTCCCGCTGAAGATATCCGCCAAGCTGCAAGATTATACGCCAAATCAGAAAAATCTGCCATATTCTATACACTCGGTATTACTGAGCATACTTGTGGCACCGACAATGTGCGAACTATCGCAAATCTTGCACTGCTGACAGGTCACATTGGAAAATCAAGCACGGGGGTCAATCCAATTCGTGGACAGAACAACGTGCAGGGCGCTACAGATATGGGCTGTTTACCCGATAGAATGCATGGATACCAGTACCTTTCGGATGCGGCAGTTGTCGAAAAGTTTGAGAAGGCGTGGGATGTTAAATTATCAAGAACGCAAGGCGCCACTTCGCCAACCATGTTCGAGCGCATGGACAAGGGTCAGTTTAAGGCATTATATGTCATTGGCGAAGACCCTGTTATGAGCGAGCCAAATCAGGATTACACAATTAAAGGATTAAAAACCCTTGAATTCCTTGTTGTGCAGGATATTTTTATGTCAGAAACTGCAAAATATGCGGATGTCATCCTGCCAGCTACAAGTTTTTCTGAAAAGGACGGCACATTTACCAACACGGAACGCCGTGTCCAGCGTGTACGTAAGGCAATAAATCCCATAGGAAATACAAAACCTGACTGGCAGATTATCTGTGAATTGTCAAATCGTATGGGTTACAAGATGGATTACCCATCTCCAAAAGAAGTCTGGGATGAAATCGCCAGCCTTGCGCCTCTATTTGCTGGAATTAATTATGCAAGGATTGAAAGTAACGGCATTCAATGGCCATGCCCAGATACAAAACATCCTGGCACCAAATTCCTGCATGAGGGCAAGTTTACGCGTGGTCTTGGCAAATTTTTCGTATTACCTTACCGTGCGCCTGCTGAGAGTCCCGACAAGCAATATCCATTACTGCTCACCACAGGACGCACCCTCTATCATTATGGTGCAGGCACTATGACTCGGAGGTCGGCCGGAATTATCCATAAAACAAATGACTGTTTTGTTGAAGTCAATCAACAAGATGCTCAGGAATTAGGTATCTTTGACGGTGAAATGGTAAGAGTTGCATCACGTCGTGGCGAGATAACCACCCGTGCCGAGGTTTCTGACAAGGTAAAAAAGGGGATCATCTGGATACCCATGCACTTTGTAGAGGCCGCAGTGAACAAGCTGACAAAGGATGCCTACGACAACATCACCCAAACGGCTGAATACAAGGTTTGCGGAGCAAAGATCGAGAAAATAATTTAGTCTAAGACAATAACGTATTAGCGCTAACAAGACTGCCGTGGCGAATGCCGTCATAAAAGCACAATGCATACATATGAGGGAGGTAAAAGGTAAAATGAAAAGATTAAGCTTATTTACAATTATCTTTGCAATTATTCTTTTTAATCAACTTAGTTCTGGACTTTATGCAGAGGAGAAAACCACCCCTGTTCGTGTTGGTATATACGTTTTTGAAGGCGCCGAGGTTATTGACTTTACAGCTCCTTATGGCGTTTTTGCTGTAGCAAGGAGACTCGACCCCTCTATTGAAGTGTTCTTGATAGCCGACACCATGCGAACAATTACAGCGCAGGCAGGTCTCACAGTTCTTCCTAAATACTCCCTAAACGATAAACCCAACATGAGCGCATTTATTATACCGGGAGGAATCGGGACCCGTACAGAGGTTTTCAACCAGCGCTTAATAGATTTTGTAAAGTCATTACCTAAAGACACACTTGTAACCTCGGTATGCACAGGTTCGTGGATTCTTGCACAAGCAGGGTTACTAGATAACCTCCCTGCCACATCAAGAAAAGAGGCGGGGCCTAACGAAATGTCACCGCTGGACAGATTAAAGCTTTTTTGTCCCACTGTAAAGCCGAATACTGCAAGGGTAGTGGATGTTGGAAGGATTGTTACCGCAGGCGGCATTGCTTCAGGAATGGAACTTGGATTTTATCTTCTTGAGAGACATGGCTACGACGAGAAATTTATAAGTGAAGTTGCAAGGATTATGGAATACAGCAAAGCACGAGAACTCTTTAAGGCCGACCGCCACATTGAAAAGTAATCACACTTACTAAAGATATCCTTTTTTATTTTCCAGTAAAAATTCTTTTATAGCGTTAAGAACTACCCACTTTTCGTCATCATACATCACCAGATGATGACTTTGCTCAAGCCACACCAGCCGTTTGTCAGTTGAACCCAAATGCTCTATTAAGTACCTTGCGCTTGCGGGAGCGGCTATCATGTCCTTTTTGGAATGGATAATAAGCGATTGTGATTTTATATCTTTTAGTCTCGGTTTGACCGTGTCAATTATTTGCCCGAGTTCATGAAGCGTCTGTAATGAATAGTGGGTTTCTATGGGCTGATGTAAATAACCGGAATACGTATCCGATTCCATATAGCACTTTCTTTTTATTGTTTTAACCCTTTTTATAAACTTTTTGCAGAACTTGATTAAACTATTTATGGGCAGGTATTCGCGAATAATAAATATCGGGATGCCCATGAGTATGATTCTTTCTATCGGATGTTTTAAAGCCAGTTGTAAAGCCAGTAATGCACCCAAAGAGAATCCAACAACCACGACGTCTTCATATTCGCTTTTTAAACAGTGATACTCATACTCCACTTTTTCTATCCAGTCGTGGAGTGTGCTTAAAGCAAGACTTCCGCTATTTCCGCAATGTCCTGGCAGGAGTATGCCTCTGGCGGTAAAACCCCATTTAGACAAATTTTCGGCAAGCTCTCGCATCTGAATAGGCCCGCAGCCCAGCCCGTGCACAAGCAGGCACGCCGTACTGCCTTTGCCAAGCGTAAACTCTTTGCTGTATATGGATAAATCTTCGAGTATTGAATTATTGAGCATGCCTTATTCATTTCAGAGAGTTATTTGACAGGTGTGCCAATAATGAAGTGTTATACTGTTGAAAGACAAACTCGCCTAACGAAATCTCATTCACAAAAGAATGGAGGATGTATATTTTGACTATGATCTTTAGCAACTCAGCATTTCTTTCAAAATCACTTGTACTCTTTTTCCGTCCACCACACCGCCATGCTTACTCATAATCTGCTTCATTGCCATGCCCATTTCCTTTACGGTAAATTTGTTTGTTTCTACGGCCTCCTTTACAATCTTTCTTATTTCATCTTCTGATAATTGCTTTGGCAGATATTCTTCAACAATTGCAATCTCACCGTTCAACTCCTTTACCTTTTCAGGCAGATTTAACCTCTCGTATTCCTCACGCGTCTTATACAATTTCTTACAGTATCCGCATGCGACATCAACATAATCAATCTGATCTTTGGGTTTACCGGAGGTATCCGCAATCTTGATGTCCGCAAGTATCATACGCAAGACAGACGTCCTTAATTTGTTCTGTGCCTTCATGGCGGTTTTTAAATCTTCGGTTACACGTTCCTTCACGTTCATAATATTACTCCTCTTTGTTAAATGAATAACCACCTATTTTATGCCCGCAATTCGGACAATACACAGGCGTACCTTCATAATATTTTCCGCAGTATTTACAAGGCATTAAGATTTCCACCTGCTTAGCCTTCCTCGCCCTTGTAAACAAATAAAGCGGCAAAAAAACAATCATCAGTAAAAATACGCCCAGCATCCAGCCCACAGACGCAAGGGTCGTTTGACCTCTTTTCTTTGCGTCCCAATATACCCATACAGCCACTATCGCAGCTAAAATTAATCCAATAAATCTCATAAAAATTACCCTTTCAAATTATACGGAATATAACACATATAATTTATTCAGTCAAACAATTATCACGGTAATCGTACATCCTTAAGCAGATAGAAAGTATACTAAAAAATGTTCTTGAAAGAACCTTTCTTTTTAGTAAAATAAGCACCACTTAAAATTATGATCTGATAACATTTATATGTCGTGGAGGAGATTTATAATGAAATACATATATACAACTGAGAATTGTCCAAAATGCGAAACTTTAAAGAAAAAATACAAAATCGAAGGTGTGCAATTCGTTGAAAGAAATGCAGATCGTATTAAACAACCTGAGGATGATGCTGACAGAGAAGCCTTAGTACAAGCCTCAATGCAGAATATGGAGCTTCCGGTGGAGATTGATATGTAAATTTATGCCTTGACCAGTCCCCAACGTTCACGTATGCGTTTCTCTACTTTAATGAAAAACAGGCGGTCAACCAGAATTCCAATAATAACAATCACAATCATTACGGCTATAACCTGACTCATGTCATTTAATTCGCGCCCGATCATTAAGAGATGTCCTAATCCAAGACATACAATTAATAATTCGCCTGCCATTAAAGAACGCCATGCAAAAGACCATCCCTGCTTCATTCCCGTGACGATATGAGGAAGGGCGGCGGGAATAATCACCCCAAGATACAACTTCCATCCACTTGCTCCCATAGTTTTTGCGGCACGAAGATAGAGTACTGGCACACTTTTAACACCAGTGTCGGTTGCAATGGTAATGGATAGCACAGCGCCCATAATAACCAGAAATATAATCGCCCTGTCGTTTAAACCAAACCAGAGCAGCGCAAGCGGAAGCCAGCAGATTGTTGGCAGTGTTTGCAAACCAGAAATCAAAGAACCAAGCGTCTCTTCAAAGATTTTTATTCTCCCGATAAGCAAACCCAAAAAAATGCCGACAACAATGGAAATTCCATAGCCAATAGCAATTCTCTTCATACTAATTGCAATTCCGATTAAAAAGGTATGATCGTGGAAACCGTTAACCAGCGTTTTACCCACTGAAACAGTGGAAGGCAGCACATATTCTGGCCATATTCCGACCCTGAATAATAGCTCCCAAATTCCTATAAGAAAAATGAAGAATATCACCCTCTTAATTACGCTATACATTTCTTAAATTCCTCCTCCCGCATCTGTCTTTGCAGCTTCTTCTGTTGTGCATTTAATATCACACTCTACACATGAATCCGCATCCATTTCACATTTCAGAACCTTATTAATTTCGGCTTTTAGTTCTTTCATTATTCTTGTTGAATATTCTGCAACGTTCACATCGTTGTCGTCACGCGGCCTTGGTAAATCAACCGAAAACTCTTTTTTGATTCTGCCGGGTGAGGTAGAAAGAATTACTATTCTATCAGCCAGACAAACAGCCTCGCGAATATTGTGTGTGACAAATAGTATTGTCTTCTTTGTCTTCAGCCATATACTTTGTAATTCAAAGTGGAGTATCCACCTTGTCTGAGCATCCAACGCTGAAAATGGTTCATCCATCAAAAGCATCTCCGGATTTATCGCAAGCGCCCTGGCAATGGCTACCCGCTGTTTCATCCCGCCTGATAATTCATGCACGTGTGCATGCTGAAATTTTGTCAGATGCACCAGCTTAAGATACTCCATAGCCGTATTTCGCCTCTGACTGCCGTTAATTCCCTTTTGCTTTAATCCGAATTCAACGTTTTTTATCACATTCAACCATGGGAATAGTGCCGCTTCCTGAAATATAACAACTCTGTCTGATCCTGCTCCGTTAATCTTACGGCCGCTAATCCATATCTCGCCAGAGTCTGCCTTTTCAAGTCCTGCAACAATATTTAAAAGAGTTGTTTTCCCGCATCCGGAAGGACCTACAATACAAACAAATTCACCTTCTTTTACCTCAAGGTTTATATCTTCCAGCGCAGAAACCCCCCCATTTTTTGACAAAAACGTTTTAGATATATGTTGAATGCATAATTTGGGCTGGATGTCATTCAACTTATATGCAAGCGGTTTGCTGCCTGCTTTTATTTGATCAGTATCTATTGTATTTTCAATTTCAATGCTTTCCAACACAGTTTATCACCTCCAAACAGCTTTTAATCGGCTACCTTCGCCAGCGATTTTCTTAAACTACCAAATAAACATATTTATAGGGTCACAAAATTTTTGTTTCTGCTATCTATTTATTAACGAGTGGTAACGATCTTTCTTTGAGCACATCGTTGAGTAAACTTAAATCAACCATACCTGACAAATCAGGCATTTGCTCTCCCAAAAAACCCGCATTATACGCCATTTCTGCATAAGAAAACAGCGACGAAACGACAGGATCGTATGTAATCTCTATCCGTGAAAACGCTTCGTCTATAATTTCTTCAGAGAAATAGATTCCAGAAATTGCTTTTATCTGGTCACAGACTTCTTTCCTTGCCCGTTTAGGATGCTGATTAATCCAGCGGGTTATTTGAACATGAGCCGCTAACCACCGTTTGACCCAATCAGGATGTTTTTCCAAAAAGTTAGTTCCAACAATCATTAGTGTTGAACTAAACCGTCCATCTTCCCATAAGGTTCCCTCGTCAAGAAAAACTTCGCCGCCAGCCTCTCTGATAAGCCTTGTCCCCCACGGTTCAGGCACCCATGCGCCGTCTATCTGTTTTCTCATAAAAAGATTTAGAATATCCGGATTGCGCAAAGGCAAGATATTAACCGTCCCTCCTCTTTCTCTGGGTTTCAAACCGCATTTTCTAATATACTCACGAAGGGCGATATCTTGTGTGTTTCCAAGCTGCGGCGATGCAATTCTTTTCCCGGAAAGGTCTGTAGCCTCTTTTATATTAGAGTCTGGCCTTACCACAAATAATGATCCGCCGCTTGCCACACCTGAAATTACTTTTAACGCCTTGCCTCCCGAACGCACATACCCATTGATAACAGGACTCGGACCAACATACGCAATGTCTACATCCTCAGAATATATTGCCTCAATAACAGAAGGTCCGGCATTGAAAAGAGTAGGCTTTATCTTAATTTCTCTTCCCAAATAGTTGGAAAATGTACCATTAGCCAGCCCAATAACAGCCTGTGCATGGGTAATATTTGGGAAATACCCTACACGTATAGTCGAGCTGTTAACCTTCCTCGAACATGCGTTACTCGTTACAATTAAAAAGAACAGTAAACACAGAACAACCCAGTATTTTAAATTCTTCACCCTTTCTCTTATATGCCTCAGCAAAAATTCACAATCTCTACCATACTGGTAGAGATTTACCAAAATTTTTTTATATTGAATATGTTAAGATATTACTCTCTTTTTTCTCTAACGACTCCTTAGCGCGCTTACACATGTCAGCAAAGGTCATTGTATCCAGCACATCAGTTATGGCATTTCTAATGTCCATCATCACGTCACGTATCACGCAATTGACTTCCTCTGCACATGGTTTATAGGATATTTGGCTAACGCAGTTCACAGGCGCAATTGCTCCATCGAGCGCGCGAATTACATCCCCTAAGATAATCAAATCAGGGGATCTGGCTAGCTCGTAACCACCCTTCAGACCCATTTTGCTATTTAATATCCCCGCCTTCCTTAAAGTAAGAAGGATATTTTCTAAGAATTTTTGTGGAATCCTTTCTTTTGCAGAAATCTCCTTTATTTGCAGCGCTCCCTTTTGATAATTTAACGAAAGGTAAATCATTGCGCGCAGGGCATAGTCACTTTTCTTGGATAGTTTCATAAATATTATCCAATAAGAACAAAGTATATAGAATTAGTAGAGATTCTAATAAAAATATAATAAATGTCAAGTAATTTTTTCTAAATAAATAGAACCTCTCTTATTTTTTGCGTGCCTTGCGAGTTGATTCAACAGGGAGGATTACATTGTCTTTGCGGCATTGATGATGGCTTTGTCAAGGGTATTGAATTTTTCTATATATCCAACACGTTCTAATCTCAAATCGGATACCTGTTTTATAATATCATCCACATCATAGAATTTTTCGACATTATATTTAGATATGTCCATACCCTCGACAGACGTCGGCACTTCAAGATTCCAATATTTATCTTTACTCCATTTATTTGTACCGCGCGTGATACCGCGGATGATAGACGACATTTCGGGAATTTCCACCCTTTGCACCTTGCGTCTAAACACCTTTGTGCCGTTTGGCTGTTTTTCAATAATCTCTCCGAGACCGCCGGTATTCAGTTGATAGCAATGAACACTGCCTTCGTTTCGTTTTACAAAATCGTAAAACCAGTTCCCTTCAAACGATTTGTCGCCCACAATAAATGGGTTGGTACCCACTTCGCGTATAGATTCGCCTGCACGTTTCGGGTCGCCGGCGGACGTTTCGATAGATTCACCAAGCATAAATATGGCCGCCGCCTGTTCAGGCGTAAGCTTTGCGGCAAGCGGAACAACCGTGTGCCGCCGTGTAATAAACGCAATTATCAACCCATCCGTTTCATTAATTGGCGGCAGATTAATACTATTCGAAATATATGGACTAAGATCCTCGCGCATCATAATTCCACGTCCATTGCTGGTTAAGGTATCATCTTCAAAGTAAAGATTCCCTTCGTAATCAATCATGACATTTTCAAAGATTGCGTCCCGCGATGTCGCCGCCCTGTAAATAATTGGCTGGGTAACAGGATCGAGTCCTTCAGTCTTTAAATAAAAACCACGTTCAGAACCATAAGCGGCGCCGTCTTTTTTAAGGAAAACGACGTCGTCCTGCAGGATTTCAATTCCCTCGTCTGTATCGTTTAATCCATGTGTATGGCAAGTATGAGTTGTTTTCCCCGTGCCGCTCATTCCGAATATAAGCATTCCGTATCTTTTAATCCGTCCATCGCTGCTCTTTGCCTTTAAAATCTTCGAACCTGCATGGAGTCCAAGCATGCCTTTTTGCTTGGCGTTCCACATTGCCATTCTCAAAAAGCCTTTCTTAGATTCACCGTAGTAGTCAGAACCTAACACAACGGTTGTGCTAATTTCAGGAAAGACCAAAATCTGCCGTTCGGTCTCCTGCCATTCAGGAATATAAACAATGTACTGTTTTGGTTCACTATCGGCTTTTGCAGGAAAGAGGGTTGCCCATGTCATATAGGCAAGACGTATCATCTCAGGTCTTTGAATAGAAACAAAAAAATTGCAATTCGGTGCAAATTCACTGTTGTTTCCCATTGTTCGGTTGATTCGCACAAATGGCGCCCGTTTTATATACTCTTCAACTAAAGACAGCGTGTTGGATAAGCCATTGATAATCTCGGTTTGCTGCGGGTTGTGCGTCTTCAGGCGAACTGCATCGCTTCCCACATAGACAGTTATTTTTGCGCTGCGGTTCTTAACGGTAGAATGAACAGCCACATTCCCGAATTTTGTAAACGAGGCGAACCTTTCAGCGCTGCGTCTCAACGTCCAATCTGTAGAATTAATAACATTTGGAGCAGTGCTGAGGTATTTTACAATCCGAGTTACTGCTTCAAATTCTTTCATGTTGGCCTGTGTCGTTGATGACATTTAAAATCCCCTTACCATATCCTAATATCAGGTGACCTAATGCAGTTTAAAATTGCCTTATTATAATAACATATACAAATTATGCAAACGAAAAATGGGGGAAAAACATATCCAGATTAACCTTTTCATTTATTATAGTTAAATTAGATTGCTTCGCTCGCGCTCGCAATGACATGTATGGCATTTGTCATTGCGAGGAGTAAAACGACGAAGCAATCTCAA
>JAHFOX010000107.1 GCA_023261445.1 Planctomycetota bacterium | reverse complement strand
ATTGCAGATATTTTAAAAGAGGCTTTAAAATGCGGTACGACCACAATCCTTTCTAACGGCACCCTGATAACACAAGAGGTTGCACAAACACTTTCCAGCATATCGCATACATCAAAAAACAAATTAGAATTCAGAGTGAGTTTAGAAAGTTATATAGAAGAAGAAAATGACCAAATCCGTGGGAAAGGCTCTTTTAAGAAAGCGATAAGAGGTATTCAATCTTTAATAAATGCAGGTTTTAACCCCATCATCACCATTGCAGACTGGTCGAAATATGGAAGGTTTACCAAAGAAACGGATAATGGTTTTGCATCACTAGAACATGCTTTGAATATACCACAGTTAAGACTTAAGAAACTACCTTTAGTCCTTTTGGGACGCTGCGCTGAATTAATCAGACCATACTATGAAAATGAACGGGTTACTGAGCAGTGCTTTGATAGCTACTCAAGGGATAGCTTACAGTGTACCACTAGTCGTATTGTAACAAGCAAAGGGGTTTTTGTTTGCCCAATACTTATTAACGACCCGAAGGCATGGATGGGCTGGACATTGAAAGAAGCCCTGGGGCCGTATGCGATGGAATCATCTGCTTGTTACACCTGTAGAACTTCGGGATTAACCTGTAAAAACGAAGATTCAACATTTGCTGTAAATGACACCACGAGAATATCTGTTAATAAATTTTATGCTACTGCCGCTATACAGCCACAGAAGGAGTTATGTTGTCCATCCAGCTATAATCCGGCCGATGTATCGCATATTCCACAAAATATTCTGGATATTTCTTACGGATGCGGCAGTCCTGTGACATTGGCTAATATTGAATCGGGAGAAAACGTATTGGATTTAGGTTCGGGTGGGGGAGTGGACTGTTTTATTGCTGCAAAAATGGTAGGCAAGATGGGACGTGTTATCGGGGTAGATATGACAGATGAAATGCTGGTCAATGCCAGTGCCTCAAGAGAGATTATTGCAAAGAATCTGGGTTTTGATAACGTCCGGTTTCTGAAAGGGTTTTTGGAGGAAATACCTCTAACAAATGAATGTGTTGATTTAGTAACGTCTAATTGCGTGATAAATTTATCAGTTCATAAAGAAAAGGTTTTTCGTGAGATATTCAGAGTATTAAAAACGGGCGGGAGATTTGTGATATCCGACATCGTCTCCGAGAAGGAGGTTGCTCCATCCATGAAGCAAAATAAAAGATTATGGAGTGAATGTATATCAGGGTCAATTACAGAAGCAGCGTTTTTTAACATAACAAGGAATGCAGGTTTCTATGGACTGGAAATAGTGAATCGTTATCTTTATAAGGAGGTGGAAGGTTTTAAGTTTTACTCTATAACTGCCAGGGGGTATAAATACAAGAAATCGAAGGAATGTGTATACGCAGGTCAATACGCAATTTACAAAGGTCCATTCAGCAGTGTTTCAGATGATGACGGGCATACATATCCAGCGGGTATCCTAGTGGAAGTGTGTACCGATACTGCATGGAAACTTTCGAATCCTCCCTATAAAGGGATGTTTCTGTTGTCTGATACGCTGAACAAAGATGTGAAAATATCATGCGGACCAAAATGCTGTTAATTCGTTGTTCAGACTTGCAGATTGAATCATAGGTTTTAAACCGTTTAAACGGATAGAGAAAAATTTGAGAACTACCGTACTAATCATGGAATTTGCAAAATATCCTCAACCCGGCCGTGTCAAGACGCGGTTAGCCGCAAAACTGGGACATGAAGAGGCGTGTCGGATTTACGATGATATGGCACAAAAAACCCATCGTGAACTTCTGAAGTTGCAGGAACAAGGTGTTGCAAATATGATTGTATATGCAGATGGAGCAGACCGACAGAAAATCTCCAACTGGCTTAAAGGCGCATACGATATATGGCTTCAACCTGAGGGAGCGCTTGGACAGCGGTTAGAATATGCCTTCTGCAAGGCATTTGAAATGGGATTACGAACTGTGCTAGCTGTCGGCACTGACTGTCCCGGCTTAACTGCTGAAAAGATACAGCATGCAATCGGACAGCTAAAACAGTTTGACGTTGCAATTGTTCCCTCCACCGACGGAGGATACGTACTGATTGGCACAAACACTTACCAGCCAGAGTTATTCAGACGCATTACATGGAGTTCTAGCCAGGTACTTGAACAGACTTTGCAACGGGCTAAGGCAAACAATTTATCTGTAGCACTGCTCGATCCAGAGACCGATGTAGATAATGTGGGAGACCTAAAGACAATTGAGGACGGGCTGAACCGGGATTTGTATGTGACGCATCGGAAAGGATCATAACCCCTGTGATATGGTATTAACAATTATGTCAAAGGATTGCGGCAAATGAACTTGTTTATATCTTGAAGATATCTGTAATAATCCCTGCATTAAATGAAGAGTTCTATATTGAGAAAACACTCCTGAGCGTTATTAGGCAAGAGGGTGATTACGAATTTTATGTTGTGGATGGCGGAAGTACTGATAACACAGTAGCTATTGCAAAGAAATATACCAGTGTGATAAACAGTGAACGTGGACGGGCAATCCAGATGAATAAAGGGGCAAGATTGTGCAAAGGGGATATTTTGTTATTCTTGCACGCCGATACACTCTTACCAGACAATGCCTTTCGTGAAATAAGAAAAAGGATGAAAGATGATACAGTGGCGGGCGGTTCCTTTTATATTGAATTTGATTCAGATAATCTTATACTAAGAGGCGTATCATTTATAACTAGATTTAACTTTAGAATCTTCCATTTCGGCGACCAGGGTATTTTTGTGAGGCGGGACGTTTTTCAAACACTCAACGGATATAAAGAAATGCCGACTATGGAAGACTATGATTTTTATAAAAGACTAGCAGGGCAGGGAAAGGTTATACTTTTAAGAATGCCTATGATTTCCTCTGCCAGAAGATTCGTCAGAAAAGGGGTAATGAAACAATTATTGATTAACAAGTTCGTGGTTCTGTCCTATTGGGCTGGTGTGAATATCCAAACAATTAAACGTTTTTATGACGATACGAGGTAAAGGTTATGCAGATATTGCTCACAAATGATGATGGCATTTACGCACCGGGCATTGCCGCTTTAAAGCATCAAATCCAGAATTTGGGGCAAGTCACGGTAGTTGCTCCTGCCATAGAACAGAGCGGAGTGGGTCACTCCATTACGTTTAGTCAGCCATTGCGTATTCGTGAGGTGCATTTGAACAACGAGCTTATTGGTTACGGTGTGAGTGGTTCTCCTGCTGATTGCGTAAAACTGGCTGTTTATGAGATTATGAAAAAGGAGCCTGATGTGGTTATATCAGGACTCAACATGGGTGCCAATGTGGGAATTCATATCCTCTATTCAGGAACTGTGGCTGCCGCTGTGGAGGCTGCAATTATGGGATTTCCGTCAATAGCGGTGTCCTTTGAGATTACCGAACAGTATGCCGACGTTAATGATGCCTCAAAGGTAGCAAAAAAGGTTATAGAATGCATTATAAAACATAAGTTGCCAAAAGGGTCTTTGCTCAACGTAAATATTCCTTCTCGTCCTGCTAATCAGATTAAGGGAATTAAGATAACACGACAATTTGCCCATGATTTTAAAGAGACTTTTGATAAACGCACAGATCCCAGCGGAAGGGCATATTATTGGTTAATGGGTACGGATAAATCCATTCACCGTGAGGATGGAACAGATATTACGGCAGTAAATGAGGGTTATATTTCTGTTACTCCCCTTCGCTATGATCTAACAGACCAAGATCTGTATAAAAAAATTGAAGGATGGGATTGGGATATTTAGTATTTACTATTATTGTTCATGTTGCTGTTATCATTGTCGTTGCCATTCTGATTCATGTTATCGTTCATATTCATATTGTCATTACCGTTACTATTGCTATTGTCATTGTGGTTATCATCGCCATTATAACGAACTTTTGATACAGGAAGAACTTGCCCTCTAATCTCTCCTTCTGGAAAAGCACTACTATGGATGTTGAGATAGAATAACCCTTTTGTCAAATCATTAATCTGGTCGTTTGTGAGCGGCCCCACCGACCCGGTTTTCGGACTACCAAGAGGACTCACATCAGGGCTTACTGTAAATACAACAGGAGCCGTCTCGCTGGGGTTTGCCGGGGCATGAAAGTGTGCAGAGGTCTCTGTTCCAACCAACTTGTCATCAGTAAATGTAATTGAATAAGAGAGAATACCTTCGTCTTTTTTGAGTGTCATAAATACAACTCCAAAAGCATTGCTGGTGGTTTCAGGAACTTCCTGCCCGCCATTCAAAAGGGCCGTGAATGCCAATACGTCTTTATTTTTATCCTTATTATCTCCATTAGCGCTAACCACCAGAACTGTTGAAAAGGCAAGAATTAATATTGATGCGATTAGCCCAGTTTTTAGTATCTTTAAGCTTGTCAAGGTCACGCCCGCACTGTTTTTGAAAATCTTCTTCACCTTACACCTCCCCATAATAATAAGTTTGTTTTTAAAATACAAGAACACTATCACCAGTAAAAGCAGATTAAAGACGGTTATATTTTCTCTTTTCCATAAGAAAATTTTAATGGCTTTAAAATTTTTCAGAATGTAGAATCCAGATATGATTTCGCCTTAGCAAAGTCAATATCTTGATGATATATGACATATATTAAGAATCCAGTCAATAATTTTTTTTAAGTTTTTGATCGGAAAATGAATTTAGATGCCTATTACCGATACCGAAATAATTTATGATTGAAAGGCTTAAAATTGCCTATAGTATTTAACAAATAATTCTGCTATAAGTCTTTTTGGTTTATCTTCAGGCTGTTTCCTGCCTTTCCTTAATACACAATGAGTATTACTGTCTTTAGTAATAGAGGGGACTGAAGTATTTGTATGGATGTAACTACAAACAAAGAAAATGCCAAATATTCTTATGTAAAAGGTCAAATGTGCAGTTTTACGGCATCTGATTTGTGCACGACGATTTTTGCTTATGTTATGATTTTTACATTTTTCTATTTCTTGCAGTTTTCCACAAACAAGATTGCTGATAGAGACGGGTATTTTCACATTAAGTTCAGTCAGTTAATGCGGGAGCAAGGAATAATATATAAGTTGCCGTGGATGCAATATACCATATTCAAGGACTATTTCAGAGATCACCATTTTCTGCAGCATGTTCTGTATCTGCCATTTACTTTTGGCAATTTGATTTTTTGGGGGAAGTGTGCCTCGTTTATCTTTGCGTCGCTGGCTGGAGTTAGTTTTTACATGGTTCTTAGGTTTTGCGGGATTAAATATTCTTTCTTCTGGATAATTGCCTTTCTTTCCTCTTCCTCTGCATTTTTGTATCGGATTAGTATGCTGCGAGTTCAGAGTATTTCTCTGGCGTTGATGTTGTTGGCTGTGTATTTTATCATAAAAAAGAGATACAAAAATCTTGCGGTTTTGTCATTTTCCTTTGTTTGGTTATATGATGGCTTTCCTTTAATGGTTGCAATTACGGTGATCTTTTTTTTGTGTGAACTCTTTATAGAAAAGAGATGTGATTCTAAATTACTAATTTATTTGTTTTTGGGCTTGTTTGCAGGCATGATAATTAATCCGTTTTTCCCGGCAAACATTGAATCTTATTTCTTTAATTTTGGACGTATATCATCCAGCGACACATCCATTCGGGTAGGACATGAATGGTATCCTTATAACACTTTTTTTCTTCTGAAGGATTCAGCATTTGTCTTTATTCTTTTCTTTGGAACGATTGGGTTAATTTTGGGAAGCTTAAAC
>JAHFOX010000042.1 GCA_023261445.1 Planctomycetota bacterium | reverse complement strand
AACACCCTTTGTAAATCCTACGCCTTGAGCATATAAGCCGCTATTATATGTATCGTTTCCTTTGAGGTCATTGAACAACCCCGCTCCAAAGAAACCGACGCCTTGATTTAAGACACTGCCGCTATAAAAGTCATCGCCGTTATTATCCACTAATAAACCTACCCCAAATACACACGTTCCTTGAGAAAATTCCCGTCCTAAATATTTGTCGTTTCCGTCCAAATCCACAAGACAACCTATGCCAAACCTTCCTGTGCCCTGTGTAAACGGGTCATCTGAGCTATAAACATCGTTTCCTGAAAAATCAATGCAAATAGACACAGGCATATCTTTGCTGGACGAGCCGGCATTGTTAAAATAATAATCGTTACCCCCAAGGTCAATAATTACTGCCGCATTAGAATAATAGTAAGAAGTGCCTGTTCCGCCCACAACAATCTTTCCAATGTTTGTATCCTGAACAAATAGAATATCTCCAGCAAAATTCCCAGCATTTTTAGCATTCGCATCGGAATTGTTATGTTGATTTATACACTTGATGGTTTCTGGTATCTGAAAAGGCAATAAATTACTTTGTATTGTGTCGAAGTATACTGTTTTAGCGGTACCTGTTCCCTCTTTGTATATAGGAACAATCTCACTCAATAGTAATGATTCAGCTTCAAATAATTTTGCAAGATCAACCTTCTGAGATAACGCCAATACTCTGGCGAGGTCTTGTGGCTCTATCTTCTCGTTAGGAAACCATACCTTATGGGCGTTCTGATAGAGGAATTCATACTCTTCTGCGGATAAGTTACGAAATGCCTCTTTTATTTGGGAAACGCAGGCATCTAAGTTATCAACAACGGTTTGTAATTGCTCCTGTAAAGAGCGTGGAACATCATTTTTCTTAACCGCAGGCATGGGATTAATATCTAACAATTCTGATGCAAATAACACTTGTGTAAAATTATCTTTTCCAAAAATTTTATCATGAATTGCTTGTCCTATCTTGTGTGTATCAAGGGGGTGCAACATTAAATAGTTTATAATAGATAAACGGAAAGGGTTTGTTTTACTTTCCGATTGAAAACCTTCTCTAACATATATTTCTTCGCCAATTCGCTGTAATGCGGCATCAAGTATTTCCTTGTATTTTTTTCTTTTAATAGCAAAATCCATGAAACTTGTTTCTATATATTTTGAACCAGAAGGCATTCCTTCGTCTTCTCTTAATGACAATGTTGATTCGTTACTTTGATTGTTGTTGTTCCGTGTTGGTGGATGCGTCTCTTTTGTTTGGAAATTTTGTTCCCTTGCGATTAAAGAAGTAGTTGGTTCTCTTACTTCCTTTAGTAATTTTGCGACAAGTTTTGGTTTAAAAACCATTTCGGCGCCGTTTCTGGCGACAGTAAGCACAGGCATGCCCCCAACACCTATAGTCTCGATTGTCTTTTTAAATTGGATTAGGTTGAGATTATCCTTGCCTATGGTGGATTTGTCATTAATCTTTGTGATAATATCACCAGCCTTTAAACCTGCCTCAGCGGCGGGAGATCCCATAGTAAGTTCTTTCACCAGAATGCCTTTTCCCTCAGCATTCTCCATAAAGATACCTAACCAACCTTTATTGAAATTTACCTTGTCCTTACTAAAGCTTATTTCTTTAAGATCAAAGAAATTTTCGATGCCAAAACTCTGTTTGTCTACAGGTACTCTTGCGTCTTCGTCTGCAAGAATATTTGTGCATATAAGTAATACTACAAGGAGACAAGAATAAAAAGAGTTAAATAGTTTTTTGTTGTACATAGTTGAGATATTTTATGTTTGATAACTTATCTAAATGGAGTTGGGAAATTTAATTAATTATTATCCTATATTAATAAGTTCTAATCTATCTTTAAAAATTTCCAAAACTTTTTTTCTAGTCTTTGCGTGTATTTTTGATTTTAAATGTGGGTCTTTTGATACAATTTCAAACGCATCTTTTCGGGCTTGTTTCAATACGGGAAAGTCTCTAACAAGATCGCTAATCCTTAGTTCTGGCAATCCGTGCTGGCGAGTGCCGAAGAATTCACCCGGACCTCTGAGCCTGAAATCCATTTCGGCAATCTTAAACCCATCGTTGGTTTTGGTCATGATTTTAAGCCGTTCACTTGATTCATAGGTCTTTGGATTTCCAAAGAGCAGGCAATATGACTGTTCACTTCCCCTGCCAATGCGTCCGCGTAGTTGGTGAAGCTGGGACAATCCAAATCGTTCAGCATGTTCAACAACCATTACTGTAGCATTGGGCACATCAATCCCCACCTCAATTATCACAGTGGAAACGAGTATGTCATAACGTTTTTCTTTGAAATCAAGCATGACCTTGTCCTTTTCAGCAGATTTCATTTGTCCATGAAGTAAACCAATCCTGAGGGTGGGAAATATGTCCTTTTGGAGTCTTTTTGCCTCCGTAACGGCTGCTTTTAAATCAATAACTTTAGATTCTTCTACAAGCGGATAAACTATAAATGCTTGTCTTCCATGAGCCATTTCACTTTTGATGAATTCGTAAGCCTCGTTTTCCTTGCCATTGGGTATCCAGAGGGTTTTGATAGGTGAACGCCCCGGGGGCATTTCATCCAGTATTGAAATATCAAGATCGCCGAACAATGTGAGGGAAAGGGTGCGTGGGATTGGGGTTGCTGTCATAATAAGCACATCGGGGGAGAGCCCCTTTTCTTTTAGCTTCAGGCGCTGTATCACGCCAAATTTATGCTGTTCATCTATTACAACCAAACCTAATCTCTTGAATTGAACGGATTCTTCAATAAGGGCATGTGTGCCAACAACTAAATCTACCTGCCCATCAGTAATTTGCCGAAGGGTGTCCTTTTTGCGTTTTGAACTAGTGTCTCCCGTTAACAATTGTATCCTCACATGTGAGTGGCAGAGATATTTTTGTATGGTCTGAAAATGTTGTTCTGCTAACAGTTCGGTAGGAGCCATAAAAGCAGACTGATAACCGTTTGCAATGGCGACAAGGATGGCATAAATCGCTACAGCCGTTTTGCCAGAACCGACATCGCCCTGTAACAGCCGATTCATGGGTTTATTACTCCGCATATCCTCCTTAATTTCATTGATTACACGTTCTTGCGCATCGGTCAGGGTGAAAGGTATGAGTTTGCGGATATGTGTGTCTACATTAGGTCCTGCTTTAAATGAAATTCCCATTTCGTCTTTAATACATCGTTTTCTCAAAGCCATTGCCATCTCAAGTGTAAATAATTCGTCATAGACAAGTCGTGATTTTGCGTTTTTCAGGCACTCAAACGTTTTGGGGAATTGGATGTCTTTTACGGCAGTATTAATGGATACCAAGCAATTTTTTTTAATAATCTCTTCAGGCAGTGTTTCTTCGATTTGATTGGCAAAATGATGTACTGCATCTTTCATAATTTTTCTGAAGTATGTCTGGCTGATATGTTCGGTGAGAGGATAAATGGGGATAATGCTTCCTTCTTTTATAGCGGCTTCATCACCAGGGACGATTTCATACTCTGGACTTAATAATTGCAGATACTTATATGCTCCTACCTTTCCATGCAAGAATACATTATCTCCAACATGGAATTTACTTGCAAGGAAAGGTTGGTTAAACCATGTGGCGGCAATCGTGTCTGTCTCGTCGTCAACAAAGACTTCCAGAATGTGCATTCTGTTCCTGGATCTTCTTGAATTAATGCCAGATACTTTGCCCTGTATAGTAATTTCACTGCCTATTTCTGCCTCTGAAATTTTTTGTATTTTAGTGCAATCTCTGTAATCCCTTGGAAAATAATATAACATGTCATGTATTGTGTGTATCCCCAGCCGTCCGAAGATTTCACATCGTTTCGGTCCGACACCTTTCAGATATTGAACTGACTGGCTTAGTGCAGATTGGGAGTTCTTCTTTGTTGTGGATTTTGTAACTAGCATTTAGGTTTTGCCGATTGATATCAATTGATTATTGCAGTTAACTTTATTTCGGGACGTTTACAAACAGAGGTTTAGAAATGTAAACTTTCTGCTATATCCAGTGTAAATATAGGAAGGCAGATATTATTTGTCAAATTGAATCTTTTAAATAATAAGCCGTGCGATTTATTTTGGACACAGATGCAAGACACAGGGGTTACTATCTCAAGTACTCAATTTCTACGAGACCTTCTTCGTTCAGATTCCCTGAAACACAAATACCTACTGGCAAAAAGAGTTTTACGATAGCAACATTTGTTAGGAAGTGTTGAGTAACTTTGGGTGTGATAAATCGTGATGTCCCTTTAGTAAGAGTAAGTGGAATGATAAGTTGGTCGGCAAGGTGTTCATCTACGACTCCCGTTGTTTCAAGGAAGAAGGAAAGTTCATTACAAGCTTCATCGGCAACGGTTTCTGCGCGTTTACCGATTGCCCCCAAACTGAAATAACAACACTGGCTATGTTCAAACTTTCCAATTAAAAGCAGCATTGTACCCTTTCCAATAGCGGGCATTTCTTCCAAGGATATTTCGTGAGGTATACCATATTCTAATAATCTTTTTTTTGCCTGTAACTGTTGTCTTTGAGCGATATTAATATCCAGATTGCTTACTGTAGATATGCCTTTTACCTGAATGAGTTTTCCCCTCTTTTCGATTCGCAACGGTTGGAGTTGACTTGTCGGCTTTATTTTTATAGAAACCTCACCTCCACCGCGTGGATAGAATCCTGCCCTGAGAGTTTTTACTTCTGCATCAAAACCTATTTTTTTAAGAAAATACAGCCATTGATGTGTGAGATAATCAATGCAGGGACTGTGTGTGACATGTGTGCCGCCGATGATGTTAATCAAAGAAGGGTCACCCGTTAGGCTTAGTGGATAAAATATAGTTTGTAAAACAAGGGGAATGGAGCCAGCCGTACCAATATTGAAATAATAAGTTCCTGCCCGTATCTCACGGGGGTAGAACTTAAGGTCTGTGGATTGGAGTTGATTTCCAATAACTTCTGCATTACAGATTTGTGCGGTGGCGTTGACCGCTTGCAGATGTTGGTGGCTAAGTCCTGGCGTTTTCCTGTTAGCCCGGATGTTATATATCTCAAAAGGTTTCTTTGTAATAGCTGATAACGAAAGGGCGGTGCGCAGGATTTGACCTCCACCTTCGCCGAAAGAGCCATCAATTCTAATAATATCATTATGCATGTAATAAGATAACTATTCAAAATTAATCGAAAACACCGTCCTTTGTTACCCTCATTGCAAAGAAGGGAAAAGAGATGGTTATAGAATATCACAAAATTCCACTTGATTTTATTTAATTATAACAAAAAAAGGGCAGGACATTTTCATATCCTACCCTTTGAAAACTTACATATTAATTAAAACCTATGGACAAGTTTTAATTTTATTTACAGAATTCACGTACTATCTTAATAAGTCCGTCGAGGTCTGCGAGATCAACTCCAAGGTCTGAAAGCTTTACGTAGTTGGGATTCTTTGTGCCATTGGTCATTGATTCCTTCATCTGTGCGTCGGTTCTGGACTTTTGATAATCAGCGTTAGAAAAGTCTGGTACGCCAAATTGCTTCCCAGCTTCGCTGCCCTTTCCATCAGGTCCGTGGCACAGCTCGCAGGTATCTTTAAATATCTTATTAAGATCTCCTGCATTAACTACAGAGTTGGTAAGACCAAAATATAAACTAAACGCTGTAGCAACAGGAACTACACAATAACTAAAAATCTTCTTCAACGAATGTTCCTCCATAAAAAAATGTTATATATTTACAGTTGCTATTGAAATATTTTTTAATTCGGAATAAATTTAGTAATACTTCTCTGAAATGTTTATCACCGCCAATCAAATTTATCTAATTTGTGATTCTATAAATTTTGTAACGCTATTCAAGTCGCTTTTATTAAAAACAGGTATAGAAGAACGTGTTTTTTTTACGCTTGTTATTTTTATATGGTGTTTATATTCCTTGCGAGTAGATTTCGTTTGACAGTAGTTATTACGAATTTCAATATAAGGATAGCGGTATTTTTTATAACCCTCTACAAGTACAATATCAACATCCAAATAGCTATGTGCAACAATATCTTTTATTGGTAGAAACTTTTGGTTAATCCTTTTTATGATTGCCAGTTTTTTTGGTGAGGATATAGATACTGTGTCTGCCCCAGCTTGATAGTGTTTGTAAGTATCCTTACCCTTATAATCTATTTCAAAATGTGGAATATTATATTTAATTGTACCGACTGTATATCCCTTCTTTTTCAATAGAGGTATAATAGCAACAATTAGTGTAGTTTTACCTACGTTTTGTTTACCAATGATCGAAACGACGGGAATATCCTTTGGCAATTTTGTTTACTGCTTACGCTGTATATTTTTAGAAGAAACCTTCAGCCGCATTTTCTTGCTTGTAATCTAATTGTGCGGTTAAGAATAACAATCAAAATCTTCTGAATCGTAGCATCAATTCCGTAGGGTGTCAAGCATTTTCCTAATAGAGCAAATTTGTAAAATGAATGTTTTAAAGCAGATAAATATATTATATAATGTTTAAGTTGTTTATAGTAAATTTATATTTATGAATGGAACAAATTTTCAGGCATTTTTGTTGACAGGAATTAATTAAATAGCACAATATAAGTATAGTTTATTTTAACCATAATAATCAATAAGTAGCGGTGGAGGAATAGATGGAATCGGACGTTAAAAAGATTACTGAAAAGATAAAACAAGAAAGCGACTGCGTTAATACTTTAATGTACGAAATTGGCAAGGTGATTGTAGGGCAGAAATATTTGATTGAGAGATTGTTAATAGGTATTCTTTCTAATGGACATGTACTATTGGAGGGTGTGCCTGGATTGGCAAAGACAATGTCGGTTACAACACTTGCCCGGGCGATGCAAGCCAGCTTTCAAAGGATACAGTTTACCCCCGATTTACTTCCAGCTGATTTACTAGGCACACTCATTTATAATCCTAAAAATGGTGATTTTACAGTGAGGAAGGGACCTATCTTCACAAATATAGTTCTTGCCGACGAAATCAATCGTGCCCCCGCAAAGGTGCAAAGTGCACTTCTGGAGGCAATGCAGGACAGGCAGGTTACTATTGGCAACGAGACATTTAAATTAGAAGAACCATTTCTTGTGCTTGCTACACAAAACCCGATTGAGCATGAAGGCACATATCCGTTACCTGAAGCACAGGTAGACCGTTTTATGCTTAAATTGAATATTACATATCCTGACAAGAAAGAAGAACGGGAAATTATGGATCGTATGGCATTAACAAAAAAAGATTTTAATATAAGTCCTGTGATTTCTCCCAAAGATATCCTCCGTTTGCGTGCTTTAGTAGATGAAATTTATATAGATGATAAAATTAAAGACTACATTATTGATATAGTATTTGCATCGAGAGATCCAAAGGCATATAACCTTAAATTGGATGAATTTATAGAATACGGCGCATCACCGCGCGCAACAATATATCTCACGCTTGCCGCCAAGGCGCATGCTTTCGTGAGGGGGAGAGGGTTTGTGACACCCCAAGACGTAAAGTCTATAGGAATGGATGTCCTTCGCCATAGGGTAATTGTCACTTATGAGGCTGAGGCTGAGGAAATAACGCCTGAAGATATAGTTCAAAAGATATTTGATAATGTAGAAGTGCCATAAAATTACAGGAAAGCAAACAATAGCGGATAGTATTCCAAGCCCGAATATTTAAACTCTAAACAATGTTAGATCCAAAATCCTAATGTTTTGAGCTGTCTTGTACCTATATTTGAATTTAGATTATTCGAATTTGTTTTGGATTTCGGGTTTTGAATTTAAACAGCACCTAAAACGCAACTTATTCATGGAAGCAAATCACCGTTAAAAGTTTTAAACATACATACACTTATGATCTCAAAAGATATATTAAAAAAGATCCAGCAAATACGTATTAGTACAAGTCGTCTTGTCAATGAAGCTTTTGTGGGTGAGTACCATAGCGTTTTTAAGGGGCGGGGTATGGAGTTTGATGAGGTGCGTGAGTACCAGCCGGGTGATGAAATTCGAACGATTGATTGGAATGTAACTGCGCGTATGGGCCGTCCTTTTATTAAACGCTTTGTTGAAGAGCGTGAATTAACAGTGATGCTTCTTGTAGATGTTAGCGCATCTGGAAACTTTGGATCAATAAAGCACTTAAAAAACGAGGTTACAATAGAAATCTGCTCAATCCTTGCATTTTCTGCCATAAAGAATAACGACAAGGTGGGCATGATTATGTTTACAGATAAAATCGAAAAATTTATTCCCCCTAAAAAGGGTGCAAAACATGTGTTGCGGGTCATCCGAGAACTTTTGTGTTCAGAACCAACCGGGAAAGGAACGAATATTTCTGTAGCGCTTGAATATTTGAATAAAATATCCTCCAGGCGTGCAATTTCGTTTGTTGTGTCTGATTTTATAGCAAATGATTATGCGCATACATTGCGCATCACAAATAAGAAACACGATATGATAGCAATTAGTATAGTAGACCCCAGAGAGCAAGAACTGCCAAGCGTTGGTTTTGTGGAATTAAAAGATGCCGAATCCGGCGAAATGTTCTTAATTGATACAGCAAATTCGCTGGCGAGAAAGGAATTTAACGCTTTGAGCGACAAGCTGGCAAAGGAACGGTCGAAATTGTTTAGGTCAATGGGTGTTGATGAAATTGTAATAAATACCGACAAGCATTATGTAGAACCTATAATTCGCTTCTTCAGGGTAAGGGAAAAGAGATATTAGTCGAATTCACGTAATAATTAAAAAAACATTATTTCAGATTTAAGATTCGTAATTGCAAATATTTTTAGTTATAACATGTCCATGTTGATTAAGTATGGTTAAGAAAAGGCATTGTATATTCCTAAGTACACTATTGATTTTAGTATTGGTTGTATATAAACTAATACCTTCAAGGGATACGATTTTTGCTCAAGAATCAGATAACAAGGAAAATATAGCATTAGCAGAAGCAACTGTAAATGTAGATAAAAATGAGGTAACAATTGGCGATAAGATAAAATTTGGAATTCATGTAAAGTACAAAGATAATGTTACCATACAATTTCCTGAATTTAGCCAGCAATTGGGGGTGTTTGCTATAAAGGAAACTTGCGATATTGAAGGACCTAGGAGAGAAAAAGGCGGGTATTCAGTTGTTGAACGAAACTATGTATTAAATTCGTACGAAATCGGACGTCAGACAATACCGTCAATAAAAATAAAATATAAAGGCAATCAAACTAAAGGTGAAGTTACTACAAATGAAGTAGTAGTAAATATCAAAGGAGTTTTAAAAGAAGGAGAAACTTCGTCTGACATAAAAGACATTCGACCACCTCTGGATGTACCCACAAATTTTAAACGATTAGTTACATGGATTTTTATTGGGATTGGGGTGCTTTTGGTGTCTGGCGTAGCTTATTGGTTAATTAATAAGCGTAAAATTAATCAAAAGAGACAAGATTGGCAATTCATAAAAAGAACTCCCCATGAAGTAGCCTGTGAATTGCTTGAAAGACTGTTAAAAGATGATTTGGTTTCCAAAGGTTTGGTCAAGGAATATTATTATCGTATAACAAACATTTTACGGCATTATATTGAAGATCGGTTTGGTTTACTGGCACCTGAACGCACGACAGATGAATTTTTAATTGAAATGGCGCACACAAATAGATTAGATGACGTTCACAAAGAATTAGTTCGGGAATTCCTTGAACGATGCGACATGGTAAAATATGCAAAGTACGGGCCATCTGCGCTGGAGATTAAAGAAACTTATGATGCAGCAAGACATTTTGTAGACGAAACAAAAAATTATATGGAAGAAAAGGAGGTGGTTGCCCAGACAAAATAGTGGATTTTCACAAAAACTATGGAATTTGTGTATGTGAATAATTAAAGATGTTCGTTTTTGTCGCTGATATTGTAAGAGATTTTTGTCGTTATATATATTTCAAACCTTTTCTAAAAGGGTAAAAAAATGGTAAAAGCGCCAGAAAAATTTGTAGATGAGTATTTAAATCATGAGAAAGGTTTAACGGGTAAAACTGGTAGAAGGTCGTCAAAAGTAAAAATGCGTGATGTTTCAAGTGTAGAACTTGCAAGACTCAAACAAAATTTGCAGACATTATGGGGTATTTACCGCACCCCTGAGATACAAAAAATTCTTTCCAAAAAACATAACATTCGTTTTTTGAACGTGGAAGGTCGTAACGCATGTTTGAATCTAAGTTATGTAGATAAAGGTATTCTAATGGTATACGAGTTAGACATGGGCAACAAAACAGAGCTTGCAGGCGCCAGAATATATAAACAAGACGAATTGCTTATAAATAGATATTTTGCACATGGAAAAGGAGCAGAGGCTCTCCTCAAGACAACAGATGTTGCAATTCAAACCCTTGTTGATGTTTTAATAAATAATGAAATTTCTGAAATATGTATTTGGGACGTCGTTGCAAAAGGGGACCAGATTAATATATCAGCCGTATCATATTTTTAGGGATAATGGTGTTGTTTTCAATGATTTTTCACGATCCTTTAGTACTGTTAATAATTGTTATTATACTTCCTTCCTTAATTTATTTTTACTTTCAACGCAGAGGAACAAACCAGATTCTCTTTCCTTCTTTAGGGACGTTAAAGAAATTAAAGCCCTCATTCTTTCAACGTTATAGATATGCACTGCTTATACTCCGTTCTACTGCTATTGTGTTGCTTGTGATTGCACTTGCACGTCCTCAGTACGGAAACGAGCAGACAAAGGTAACAACTGAAGGGATAGATATCGTTTTGGCTGTGGATATCTCCGGAAGTATGCTGGCGGAGGACTTCGAAATGGGAGGCAAAAGGTATAATCGTCTTTACGTTGTTAAGCAAGTAGTGAAAGACTTTATACAAAGGCGTATTAATGATCGCATAGGGTTGGTTGTTTTTGCCGGGCGGGCATACACGCAGTGTCCAATGACGCTTGACTATGGAATGTTATTGCAACTCTTGGAAAAGGTGGAGATTGGAATGGTTGAAGACGGCACTGCAATTGGCTCCGCTATTGGTTCGTCTGTAGAGAGGTTGAAAAATACTAAGGCAAAAAGCAAGGTAATCATATTGTTGACGGACGGAAGAAACAATGCAGGAGAAATAGACCCATTTACTGCCGCTGAAATAGCAAAGACGTTCGGTATTAAGATTTATACAATAGGTGCCGGTACAAAAGGATTGGCTCCGTTTCCAGCCGTAGACTTGTTTGGTAATAGAGTGATGAAACAAGTAAAAATTGATATTGATGATGATTCGCTTAGAGAAATCGCAAAGATTACAGACGGTAGGTATTACAGGGCAACAGATACAGAATCGCTGAAAGAAATCTATAGTCAGATTGACAAGCTTGAAAAAACTGAGTCAGAGGTGACTCTATACACAGAATACAACGAATTGTTTCATTATTTTTTACTGCCAGCTTTTGGATTGCTGTTATTTGAATTGGGTTTAACCAAAACAAGATTCAGAAAAATACCATAAATCAGGACGCTGATTTCCGCAGACGTGCGTAGATTAATAATTTTATCTTTTATAATTGTTTTTTTATAAATCAATGAAATCTGCGTTTATCTGCGTCCAACATTATAAAGAATATGAATTACGGAAATCTTAACTACCTTTATTTACTTCCTGTTGTTCCGCTACTTATTATTGGATATATTCTGGTCTTCATAAAGAAGGCGAAGGATTTAAACAAATTTGCAAGTATCGAATTATTACAAAAGGCCGGGCTTTCAATTAGTCGAAAGAGACAATGGCTGAAGGCGACATTAATAATCGTAGGTATACTCTTTCTGATATTTACACTTATTGAACCCAAGTGGGGATACCAGTGGGGGGAGGTGGAGAAAAAGGGTATTGATATTGTGATTGCCGTTGATACTTCCAAAAGTATGTTGGCTGATGATGTAAAACCTAACAGGTTGGAAGTAGCAAAAAGAGAGATTGAAGATCTATTAAACGTTTTGGAGGGAGATCGTGTAGGTTTGGTCGTATTCGCAGGTTCTGCATTTACTTATTGTCCGTTAACATCTGACTACGGCGCCTTTCGTCTTTTTTTAAACGATTTAAACACAAACATTATTCCATTGGGAGGAACTGCAATTGTGGAGGCGATAGGGAGAGGAATTTCTACTTTCGAGACAAATTCAAAAAATCACAAAGCTATAATATTGATTACAGACGGTGAAAACCACGAGGGAGATACCTTAAAATCAGCTGTACAGGCAAAAGAACAAGGTATTGTTATTTATACTGTAGGCGTTGGGAAAAAAGAAGGGTCGTATATAAAAGTTAAAGACGAAGGCGGCAACGAAGTGTTACTAAAAGATAGACAAGGACAGGTCATCAAATCAAGATTAGATGAAATTAATTTGAACAAGATTGCACTTGAAACCGGCGGCCTTTATACACCGGCTTATGGAACGAAATGGGGCTTGGAGAGGATTTATAAGGATAGCATTGCAAAGATGGAGGAATCCACATATAAGACTCAGCGGGTAAAAAGATACGTAAATCGCTTCCAAATTCCCCTTTTTATTGCAGTAGTTCTAATTGCATTGGAATGGTTTTTGTCAGATAAGAAAAAAACATTCATAGTAAATAAGACAAGTTGATATCTCTTAGCTTACCTTCAACAAGGAAGAATTCGGGTAGGTTTGTCAAAATGTGGTAAATTGTTTATGTACAACAGGAAAAACACCAATTACAAAATAAAACTATGCTTAATATTATTTGTTGGTTTATCGTCTATTTGTTGGATAGACCCACTGGCTGATAGAGTAAGAGAGGGGAATCTGCTTTACAATGACGGTAAATACGATGAAGCGTTAGACAAATATGTAGATGCGCAAATAAATTCTCCCTCCTCCTTCAAAGGAGAAGAGACTTGCCTGCCTCAGTTAGGTTTTAATATAGCCAATACTCAATACAAGAGAGGTAAATATAACGAAGCCTCTCAATTATTTGAAAAGGGAATAAAATCCAAAAATGGTGAAGTGAAAATAAAATCGAGTTTTAACATGGGCAATGCTATGTATCGTCAAGGTAAAATGAAAGAGGCTCTTGAATATTATAAAAAAGCTGTGGATTCAGTTGATGATACGCAGAACGAGGGCGGTGAACTTGATACGTTAAGAAATGATGCAAAGTATAATTACGAATATGTTAAAAAAAAGATGAAAGAAGAGGAACAAAAACAACAGAGTCGGGATCAAAAAGACCAGCAACAAAAGGATGATAAAGATAAACAGGATGAAAAAGCCGAAGAAAATAAAGGTGAAGATAAAGAAAAATCACAGGAAAATAAACAACAGGACAAACCTGAGAACTCGCAGGAAAACACTAAGAACATGAAAGATAAGAGCCAAAGTCAGCCTGAAAAGGATAAACAAAATCAACCATCTGAACAACAGTCATACCCTCAAGACCTTAAACCAATGTCAAAAGAAGAAGCCGAAAAATTGCTTGAGGCATTAAATCAGTCTGAAAAAGAGGCAAGAACTATGATAAAAGATACGCAGCATCAACAACACAAGTCTGTGGAAAAGGATTGGTAGTTTGTTTTAATAAGAGATAATTTGCCGTGAAAAGCACCGAAAAGACACAAAAATGGGGAAAATATGATTTTGGAAATCTATGCGATCCTCATGTCTGCGGTGAATTAAGTCTAGGAAAATGTGTTGAATAATGAGAAAATATATTAGGTGTTTTGGTTTCTTAATTTTGATTATTATAATCTTTGGGTGTGTTGAAAAAACATTTGCCCAGGATATTAATTTGGCCGCAACTGTTGATCGAAATGTCTTAACACCAAACGACCGATTACAACTGACACTGACCATTAATGGAACGCAGGACACATCGCCTCCTTTATTTCCAAGTATTGAAGGTTTTACACTGCTATATGGTCCAAAAATTACCGCACAAACAAGTATTGTCAATGGGGTGGTTTCTGTAAGTAAAGGGTTTACTTATGTATTACAACCTGCGGCAAAAGGTAAATTTATAATAGGACCTTCTACGGTAGAATACAAAGGAAAGGTTTACACTTCCAGCCCAATAAATGTGGAAGTGGTTGATACCCCTCAATCATCACAATCCACGTCTTCAACTCTCGAAAAACTTGTTTTTGTTGAATTGAGTACCGACAAAAACGAGGCATATATATATGAGCAGGTTGTTTTGTCTTTTAAATTTTATTTTCAAAAGGGATTGCCGATTAGTGATATTGATTATGCAGCGCCAGCCACAAAGAATTTTATGGAAGAAAAGCTAGGTGACCAGAGACAATACGAAGAGATCAGGGATGGAATTGCTTATAGTGTATTAGAATTGCGCTCAGCGCTCTTTCCCATGGTTTCTGGAGAACTTACGGTATCACCAGCAAAGTTAAAATGTAATTTAGTTGTTCAGCAACGAAGGCAACAGGACTCCTCTTTTGATAATTTTTTTAATGATGCTTTTTTAGATGATTTCTTTGGCAGGGGGCAGAAGAGGTATCCTATCGAGAGAGTAGCGGGGGCAATTACCTTAAAGGTCAAGCCTTTACCAGAACAAGGTAAACCGAAGGATTTTAATGGCGCAGTAGGTTCTTTTAACATGGATGCTTCTATAAAAACACAGCACGTCAGGGTAGACGACCCAATTACTCTTTCAATGTCAGTTTATGGAGACGGGAATATTCAAACAATTAGTGAACCTTTGCTAGTACTTAATAACGAAAAAGATTTTAAGCTTTATCCTGCCGAATCCAGTACTCAGATTACAAATCGAGAGGAAGTGATCCGTGGAAGAAAGGTGTTTAGTAAGGTCATAGAACCCCAAAAGACCGACCTTGAATTTACACCAGCAATTAAATTTAGCTTTTTTGATCCTCATGCTGGACAATATAAAATAATTACAAAAGACCCCATGCCAATTATTGTTGAGTCTGGTGAACAGGAAATACCCATTCAGTTAACAATTTCTGGCAGCAGTGCACTACTACAAAAGCAACAAGCCCAATTATTAACAAAAGATATTTTACCTATTATGACAAATTTGTCTTCATTACGAAATCAGGGAGACGGTATTTATAAAAACCCTTTCATTATTACTTGTCTTTCTATTCCAACAATTGCAGTCATAGTATCCTTTTTCATAACAAAACATAAAGAAAAACTGCAAACGGATATTGGATATGCAAGAAATAAGCGTGCGCATGCTGTAGCGAGAAAAAGGTTGGCAAAGGCACGGTTGGCGCTTTCTCATAACGCTCCTGCAGAGTTTTATTCATCTCTTTCCAAGGCTATGGCTGATTATCTAGCTGATAAATTTAATATTTCTGCCGCAAGTGCTTCCGGTGATAATGTTAACGTTTTGTTAAGACAACGTGGAATTGATGACGATGTAGCAGAAAATGTTTCTCGCTGTTTAACCGATTTTGATTATCGTCGTTTTTCGAAAGACGCTGGTACAAAAGATGGAATGGATCAATCTTTGAGATTTGCAGAACAACTCATTGCGAAACTGGAGAGGCAATTATAATGAAAGCTCGTTTGTGTATTCTTTTTCTATTTCTAATATCCTTTTCTGAATGCTGGATGCAGATTGCAGATTGTGGGTTACTAAAATCCGAAATCCGAAATCCGAAATCCGAAATATCACGAAACGAGGCTATAAAACTATTTACAGATGCAAATGAGAAATATCTGCAGGCATCAAAGTCTATTGTGGCAAAAGATAATCGAGAAGCAGAACAGAAGCTAAAAGATGCGGCATTACAATACGAAATGATTTTGCTAAGCGGATTTAAGCATGGGCAAATATATTATAATCTGGGGAATACCTATTATCGTCAGGGAGAATTGGGGAAGGCAATCTTAAACTATCGAAGGGCGCAGCGTTTTATACCGAGAAATGCTGATTTAGAGACTAATCTGAAATTAGTAAAAAATTCTACTGAGGATAAGGAACTGTCCGGCGAAACTCCAGTTGTCATCAGAAGGATATTTTTCTGGTTTTTTCTGTTGAACCATAACGAATTAATTATTTTAGCAGTATCCCTTTATGTAGTATTAATGACGTTGCTTTTCTTCTTAATTATTCTTAAATATTCATGGCTTAAAAGAATGATAATAGGGTTTTCTGTTAGTTTATTTATTGCAGTAGTTTCCATCGGTATCAAGACCTATGTGGAACGGGGTATCAGTCATGGAGTAATCGTTACTTCAAAATGTCAGGTACGATACGGTCCAGGAGACGAATATGAACCTAAGTTTGAAATACATGATGGTGCGGAATGTATAATCGAGGGCGAAAAGGGTGGTTGGTATAGGGTATATGTGTATGTAGGGGTAAAACAGGATACGGGAACGAAAACTGGCAGTGAAGAAAAGGTTAGCAAAGAAATCAGGAAGGGCTGGCTACAAAAAAAGAATGTGGATATAATTTAGGAGAATAAAATGGGTGGAATATATGGAAAGCTAATAATCATTGCATACGGCATATTTGCTGCCACTATTTTGGGTTTCATCATAATGTGTATAATATTTGGAAGGAGGGATGAAAGGGCATCATCTCAGAAGATAAATAATAAAACAAGCAATTTTACTTAAAGAAACGTGTTAATAACACGTCCCCACACTTAATCATTGTTCGCAAATTTGTGAATTAAAGAAGTAGATTTCCAACTCGATATACTGCAAAGTTCTAACGCAAATTTATAAATACATAGGGTTCACTGAAAAATTCATTTTATTCAAAGGTACTATTGAAGAACATTCTTTTTAACAGTTGATATCTTACATTACATCATATTTCTTGTGCAAATTAGCATGCTAATGGCTTGAGTTGTATCTTTCTGAGTGCTGTTTTCAGGTTCATCCCTAAGAGTCCCAG
>JAHFOX010000002.1:24055-61903 GCA_023261445.1 Planctomycetota bacterium | reverse complement strand
CGAGGACATGTATTAGTAAGTATTTTTACACAATTTCTCTAATATTCCTTATCCTTTCCAGTACCGGCGGATGCGAGTAGTAAAATGCGGCGTAGAGAGGATGGGGATGGAGGTTTGAGAGATTGTCCTTTGAAAGTTTTACAAGGGTGCTTATCATGCTCTGGCTGTTTCCTGTTAACCCACAAGAGAAGCGGTCGGCTTCAAATTCATGTCGTCTGGTGAAGTAATTAAATACAGGACTAAAAGGGAAGGCGACAATTAACCCCAAAAAACCTACGATAACCACCTTTGCGAAGAAGGTGCTATCATTCAAATGGAAGAGTGTAATAAGGGAATCATTTTGTAGTATTTTGTAAGATATATACATTGCAATTAATGCTATCAATTCTGATGCAATAAGGTGTTTCAAAAGATGTTTCTTTTTCCAGTGTCCCGCTTCATGTGCAAGCACTGACAGGATTTCGTTGTTATCCATCTTCTCAAGAAGTGTATCATAGAGAATAATCCTTTTCACCCTTCCAATGCCTGTAAAATAGGCATTGGTATGCTTGGTTCTCTTTGAGGCGTCCATCTTGAAAACCCTTTTAACCTTTATACCAACCTTTTGCATTAAATTGCGTATTCCCTTGCCCAACGTTTCGTCCTCAATTGGTGTGAATTTGTTAAAGAGAGGTTCTATTACATAGGGGAAGATGTACATGATTATGATACTGAAGGTAAGAAAAAGGCACCACACCCATAACCACCATAAATTGGGACTAACCTGAATAATAAAAAGACCAGCAGAGGTTACCGATGCAATCAGGATTGTGGATATTAGCGCTGATTTTACGAGGTCGGTTAGCCACAACCTCAGGGTCGTAGTGGTAAACCCATACTTGTTTTCTATTCTAAATGTGTGGTAGAGGTCGAATGGAATGGCCAAAAATGTTTCAGCATATAGCAGAATTAAAAAGAAGATTAATCCTGATGGAACAAACGGTATTTTCATGGAAGCAATCCATGAATTGTAAATATTTAACAGACCGCCAAAGAGGAAAATTAAAAGTATTACATTATGAAAAATGGATGAAATAAACTCAAACTTTGTATTTTCAATGATATAGTCCCGCGTTTTATTTAGTAATGTCTGGTCTATGTGTCCTTCAAATTCAGGAGGGATGGCGTTTCCATGCTTCTTCAGGTGGTAAAGATTGAGGTATTTGAGAAAATAGCCTGCAAAAACCACAAAAAGATATGTGATAAATATTGTTATTAGATATTTTCCCATAAAATACTTTCTGTCATTGCCAGAATAGTGAAACAATCTCACATTTTGTAAAAATTAAGATTTCCTTTACAATTCATGAGCGTAAGAATAAATCCATGCTCATCCATTGGTAAATTTTGATAAAACAACCCTTTCTGTGTATTATTCTATCCTTCATATTAAAAGTAAGTTAACGAGATTTAATTGGAATTCGTCTTGTATGCAATAAGCTGTCACGCCACCACAAATATTGGTTTAAAGAATTGTAGCTATAAGGATGATATACAGTTTTAACTGGCCACAGATAAATTTCCTTAACGTAGATTAGCGGATAGTGGTACTCTTTTTCGTATAAAGGTAGAATCCTCATTCCCTGAACTTCACCTGCTATCGTAACAGACCTCCCCTTTGTAAATACTGTCGTATCCAGTAAACGGGTATCAAGTGCGAGAAATCTCCCCGCAGATTTATCAACATCTTTTGGTTCCCCGCGGAAGCCTGCGGGACGCTGCAATACCTTTAGTAAGGTTCCTTCTTTGGTGTTTTCTGTCTCGATAATAATACCGCATATAATAATCACTTGCCCTTTATACCGGTCGGGATCGTTTAATACATTCTTGAAAGTTATGTCAGGTCTTACTTGTTCTCTGACTTGCTTTGATATAACCGGTGCACAGCTAAGCATAGACAATAATAACACAATCAAAATTGATTTAGGCAAAATGGGAATTGCGCCTTTTTTTAACATATTTGAACTCCTCTTTCAGCATATTTCAATTTGTTATAGCAATTAATACCCTTTCTAATGTTAAATGATTAATAGACCTGTATCCTTGCAAGGATGAGCTTTAATGGGTCATAAATAGTATCATTACGCACTTCAATATTGAAAGTGCATTATTTCAATTTGTCAAATTAAAATTGTTCAGGGATATGCGTAATATTTATGAAGTGTTTAATATTCGTCAGAATAATTCTTCCACCTCTGACCTTGGGGTGCGCATCATGAGGGTACTGACTGCCTCTAAGGGATTTTTGTCAGTAAATAATATATTGTAGATTTCTTTGGTAATAGGCATTTCCACTTTGAGTTTGTTTGAGAGTGCTACAACGGATTTCGTGGTCCATACGCCTTCTGCAATCTGCTCCATACCCTCTAAGATTCCCTGTAGTTTTCTGCCTTTCCCAATCTGTTCGCCAACCCAGCGGTTTCTTCCATAAGGGCTGATGCAAGTCGTTATTAGGTCGCCTAATCCCGTTAGTCCTGAAAAAGTGCTTCTCTGCGCCCCCATCGCAACACCTAAACGACTAATCTCTGTCAGTCCGCGTGTGATGAGTGCGGCTTTTGAATTGTCTCCAAATTTCAAACCGTCACATACACCAGAGGCTATTGCGATTACATTTTTCATAGCCGCTCCTAATTCTACACCTATCATGTCAGGATTTGTGTAAACTCTAAATCTGTCTGTGGTAAAAACATCTTGAACGATTCGTGCTAATTTGGCGTCTTTTGATGATGCGACAATTGTCGTAGGTAAACCACGCGCAACCTCCTCTGCGTGACTTGGTCCAAGAAGTACCGAGATAGTCCGGTTTCCCAAGACGTTTGTAATGATTTCGCTGGGTCTCATTAACGTGTCATTTTCTATTCCTTTTGTGACACTAACAATTGGTATCTTATTTGTGGTTATATCCTTGAATTTTAGAAGTGTGGAGCGTAAATATGGTGTAGGTGTTGCAGATACGATAAGATGTGCATCCGTTAATTCATTAGAAATATTGGAAGTAATTTCTATTCCAGATGGAATTGGAATGCCTTCCAGGAATTTGGTGTTTTCTCTTTTTTCTTTTAGAAACTCAGCGTACGTTGGATTTGAACCCCAAAGAGTAACTTTATAACCCTTTTTGTGCAGCAGGATTGCAAGGGTGGTTCCCCAACCGCCATTGCCTATAACCGTTATTTTCTTTATTGCTGGTTTTGATGTCATTTTCAACTGAAGGTGAAAAAAATCAGGCTGGATTGCTCCAGCCTTTTATGTAGCTCTATTTTTTCAATTTTGTATGGTAAAAATATTTTCGATTTAACACAGAAGTTACTATTTTGCAGTCTGACACGCCGCTTCTTCGTACAGCGGAAATGCAGAACAAAGTTCTTTTACTATTTTCTTAACCGAATCTTTAACCATAATATCATTTGGTTTCAAAAGTACTCTGTCAATACATTCTGCAATTTTAACAGCCTCTGTTTCTTTCATACCCCTGGAAGTAATAGTGGGTGTTCCAATACGAATACCGCTGGGTTCGTTTGCACCTTTTTCATCGAAGGGAATTGTATTTCTATTCAGGACAATATCAACTGTTTCCAATAATACTTGTGCCTCCTTGCCAGCGATGCCTTTATTACGTAAATCAACCAGAAACAGATGGTTGTCCGTTCCGCCTGATACGAGAGTGTAGCCCCTTTTTACAAATTCCTGTGCCATTGCCCTTGCATTCTTTACCGTCTGACGCTGACATTGTTTGAATTCTTCAGTCATCGCTTCTTTGAAAGCAACTGCTTTTGCTGCGATAATGTGCATGAATGGACCGCCCTGAATGCCCGGGAAAACTACAGAATCAACCTGTTTAGCATACTTTGCTTTACAAAGGATTAAACCGCCCCTTGGTCCACGAAGTGTTTTATGGGTTGTTGTGGTAACAAAGTCTGCATAAGGAACAGGGTTGGGATGCACGCCTCCGGCTATAAGCCCGGCGATGTGAGCGATGTCTGCCATAAAATATGCGCCAACCTCATCAGCAATCTTTCTAAATCTTGCGAAATCGAGAATCCTTGGATATGCGCTTGCGCCGGCAATAATCATTTTTGGTTTTGTTTTTATGGCTATGTTCCGTACCTCGTCATAATCAATGTATCCGGTTTCCTTTTTTACACCATAATGATAAACTTCATACATCATGCCTGAAAAATTTTTCTTAAATCCGTGGGTAAGATGTCCGCCATGAGACAAATCCATGCCTAGTATGCTATCTCCCGGTTTTAACACAGAAAAGCAGACAGCCATATTGGCTTGAGAGCCTGCATGCGGTTGCACATTGGCGTGTTCAGCTCCAAAGATTTGTTTTGCCCTTTCGATTGCAAGGTTTTCTACTGCATCTACATTTCCACAACCAGCATACCATCGTTTCCCTGAATAGCCTTCGGCATATTTGTTGGTCATTGATGACCCTTGCGCTTCCTGGACTGCGAGGCTGCAAATGTTTTCTGATGCGATCAAATCAATCGTGTTCTGCTGTCTTTCGTTTTCTTCTTGTATGGCGCGCCAAACTTCAGGGTCGTCATTTTTCAATGTAATCATAGTTTTTTATTATCCTTTAAATATGTTTAGTTAGTCTTTAATATTCTCCATTTGAGATATGCTTCCATAAATTCATCAATTTCACCGTCCAGCACGGCTTGGGTATTTCCGGTTTCTTTGCCAGTCCGCAGGTCTTTAACCATGGAGTAAGGCTGTAAAACATAAGACCTGATTTGATGTCCCCACGCAATCTCTCCTTTTTCATCGTAAGCTGCAGAGAGTTCCTTCTCTCTTTCTTTTTCTTTTATCTGACACATCTTTGCCTTTAACATGCTTAATGCCATTCTTCTGTTCTGATGCTGTGAACGTTCGCTCTGGCATTGCACGACAATTCCAGTTGGAATATGGGTGATACGCACTGCGGATGAAGTTTTGTTTACATGCTGACCGCCTGCCCCAGAGGCCCGATATGTGTCTGTTCGCAATTCATTTTCGTTAATTTCGATATCTTCTTCCTCTTCAATCTCTGGAAGCACGTCAACTGCCGCAAATGATGTATGCCTCCTTGCATTTGCATCAAATGGAGAAATCCTTACCAGTCGGTGAACCCCAATTTCCGACTTTAAATATCCATAGGCATATTCGCCTTTTATGTGGACGGTAATCCTTTTTATCCCTGCATCTTCACCGGGTAATTCGTCTATAAGAGAGACAGTGTATCCATTTTTTTCAGCCCAACGGCTATACATACGGAATAACATGGATACCCAGTCGCATGATTCCGTCCCGCCAGCGCCTGCATATATACTCAAGTACACATTACTGTGGTCGTGTGATTCACCAAGCATAGTACGCAATTCGATTTTTTCAAGCTTTTGCGTAAATGCCTTAATATCTTTTATAACCTCAGCCTCAGCCTGCTCATCTTGTTCTTCTTCAGCTAGTAAAGATAAACATTCTATATCATCCAATGTCTTTTGTAATTCATGCAGAGGCAGGATAATTCCTTTGAGGGATTTTAGTTTATTGATAGTTTGTTGTGCCTTATCCTTGTTTTCCCAAAAATTTGGAGATGAAAGTTGTTCCTCTAAATTGGCCAGCTCCTTTTCTTTATTCTTAAGGTCAAAGAGAGTCCCTGAGGTGTAATAAACGCTCCCGAAGGGGTGTTAGTTCTTTTCCTATATTGCCAATCATAGTTTTACTAATTAAAAAATTATATATAAACTTAAGTTTCAAAACTGCTAGAATATTAAAGGTTAGATTATAAATCATAAGCTCTATAAGTCAATATAGAATTTAGAATTGACTTAATTTAAAAATAATCATATTATAGTTTTACAATTTATGAAGAAATCAATGTCCATGTTTTATATTAGTAATCAGGCATCATTTACTAAATTTAGGTACTATTTAAGAAAGAACAAACATAGTTATGATTGATGGCGTAAAGATAAAAAAGCTTAAAGTTATTCCTGATGAACGGGGCAGGTTAATGGAGATGCTTCGAAAGGATGATGACCTTTTCACAAAATTTGGTCAGGTGTATATAACAACGGCTTACCCCGGTGTCGTAAAGGCATGGCATTATCATAAAGTGCAAATGGATAACTTTGCCGTTGTGAATGGGATGATGAAGATTGTCCTTTATGATAGTCGAAAAGAGTCGCCAACCTTCGGACAGGTAAACGAGTTTATTGCAGGAATACACAATCCTATTTTGATACAAGTGCCGCCAATGGTTATACACGGCTTCAAGTGTATAGGCGAGCATGAGGCGATGGTTGTTAATTGCCCAACGGAATTATATAATTATAATGCACCTGATGAATATCGCATAGACCCGCACAGCAGAGAGATACCGTATAACTGGGAAAGAAAGGATGGATAATGAAGGGGATTGTTCTGGCTGGCGGGTTAGGTACGAGATTGTTACCGCTAACAAAGATTACAAATAAACATCTCTTGCCTGTGTATAAAGACCCCATGATTTATTATCCGATTAATACTCTTATCAATGCAGGCATCAAAGACATAATGATAGTTACCGGCGGAAACCACGCGGGAGAATTCCTGAGATTACTTGGAAATGGCAAACAGTTTGGTTTAAAACACATCAGCTATACCTATCAGGAAGGAGAAGGTGGCATTGCTGAGGCGCTGAGTTTGGCAGAGGAATTTGCAGACGGGGATAAAACTATTGTGATACTGGGCGATAATATTATTGAAAATAATGTAATAAGGCAAAAAGAGGCATTCGAAATACAAAAAGAAGGGGCAAAGATTATAATTAAAAAAGTTCCTCGTCCAGAGCATTTTGGTGTGCCAGAACTCATAGGGGACAAGGTTGTTAGTATTGAAGAAAAGCCTAAAAAGCCTAAATCTGAATATGCTGTGATTGGTATTTACATGTATGACTACCGCGTTTTCGATGTTATTAAAACTCTTGAACGCTCTGAAAGGGGCGAACTCGAAATCACGGATGTAAATAATTATTATATAAGAAATGGATTGATGACTTATGAAACTATAGACGGCTGGTGGATTGACGCTGGGAGTTCGCATGACAATCTTGCTCAGGCAACTCAATTAGTTATAAAGACAGGTGCCAATAAAATAAACTAAATAAAATTGTGCGTGTAATCGCTGGTTGTGCAAGGGGTACACATCTTAGTTCGCTGAAGGGAAACAAAACCCGTCCTATACAGGACAAAACAAAAGAATCTCTTTTCGGCATACTCTCCGGTATTATTCCAGATAGCTTTGTGATAGATTTGTATGCAGGCACAGGTGCAATCGGAATAGAGGCATTAAGCAGGGGGGCGAATTCGTGTATATTTGTGGAGATTGACAGGGCGGCAATCCAGACCGTTAAAAAGAATCTTGAAGCAACGAAACTCGAAGACAAGGCGCTTGTTTTAAAATATGATGTGTTTGAGATTGTTCCATACCTTGAAAAGAATGATATAAAAGTGGATATAGTCTTCGCAAGCCCTCCATATCCCCTTGTTGAAAAAGCTTATTACAGAGACAAACTATTGGGCTTGTTTTCAGATTTATGCGGCAGGCATATAATACAACCAGAGGGTATAATAATATTCCAGCATAGAAAAACAGATTTTGAGATATCCCAGTTGGCTGCCAATTTAGATTTGTGGGATTCTAGAATATACGGGGATACACAGATTTCTTTTCTGAGAAACAAACAGGCGTAAGACAAGAAGGTTATATAAGGTAACTGAATTTAATGTATGGACAGCATAAAGTTTGACAAAAAAGTTGAAAACGACAATTTGCCTTGGTTTAAGGAAGGATTGAAGTTTGAATGTCAGCGATGCGGTAGGTGTTGTCGGGGTGAGCCGGGCGTTGTATGGGTTAATAAAACGGAGGTGGTGGGAATAGCATCATTCTTGGGTATCACGCAAGAAGCATTTGCGAGAAATTATTTAAGAAGTATTAACGGAAGATTTAGCTTATTGGAATACGGCAACGGCGATTGTGTTATGTATGACAATGGTTGCAAGATTTATGCTGTCAGGCCTTGTCAGTGCAGGTCATTCCCGTTCTGGAAATCGAATCTTGAAAGCCAATCAGAATGGGAAAAGTTAAAGAAGACGTGCCCCGGCATAGATAAAGGGAAATTACGCATATTGGAAGATATACAAGACAATTTAAAAATATACGAGGCGCGCTTTGGTTAATATGATAACTAAAAGGGAAATGTCCGGGGTGAATCTCTATTCGGAGTTAGTTGCAATATACCAACGTTTAGAAGATGAGTTAATACGGTTGAATCCAGGCTGTAATGCGTGTGGAACGTGTTGTAACTTTGTCAAATTTGATCATGTTCTTTACACAAGCAATATAGAAACTGATTTTGTTACTATGCATGTAGAGGTGCCGGATTTTAATGTTTCCAGTAATGGTTGCCCTTTTCTTAAGGATAATCAATGCAGTATCAGAGATTTTCGAACGCTTGGATGTCGGATTTTTTATTGTAATCCTAATTATAAAGAGATTTCTGGCGATTTATACGAAAAGTATTATCGTAAGATTAAAGATTTAAGTATTAAACATAATATCCAGTGGAAGTACCTGCCGTTTCTTGACCAGCTTGCCGAGTTTAAATCAAACAGAAAGCCTGTCTTTGTTTGATGCATATAAGTTTAATACGTGTATTGAACTTGGTTTGGCTTTAAAAAAATAACTTAAGATTAACAGTTTAATATTTGACATAATTACAAGATAAATCATCTAATAATCTCACTTAAAATGAAAGAGGCAAACATGATTAACAAGAGATGTTTAGTAACCCTGCTTTTCATCTTTACAAACATGGCTTTAGTTGTTGCTAATGTGCTTGAGGCGGCAGTAGAGACTGTAGATAGCAGCGGAGATGTAGGAAATATACCTCTATAGCAGTTGACTCATCGGATAAATTGCACATCAGCTATTATGATACTACTAATGGCGCCCTGAGTACGCCGGTAAGTGTTACTATTTTAAAATAAAAGAATACATATCGCCAGTAGGTTTTTCTTGACGGCAGCCGCATTCTTCGTCATTAAAATATTGGGGAGATTATAAAGCGAGGCATCACGTTGAAGAAGGTAATGCCTCGCTTTTTATATTCGTTTTCACATCATCAACTAACACTTGCCTAGAGTTCGTATTCATAAGAATCAAATCCTTAATAGTTTTAAGTTGTTATTGGCTTGGTATCATTTAGCGCATTTGGAAAAAGTTTGACACAGGTTATAAAAACATTATACTTAGCTTAAGTGAGACTCAGTATCAATTTAATAATCTTTGCTATATGCGAGGTTAATCAGACAGGATTAAATAATGTCTAAAATGGAAACAAATGTGTATAAAATTGCCCTTGTAGGAAATCCGAATGTCGGGAAAAGTGTAATATTTGGCTTGTTAACAGGGAAATATGTAACAGTTTCAAACTATCCCGGCACTACGGTGGAAGTTTCCAAAGGGGTTTGCAGGGGATTAGACGGCGGAGTTGAGGTTATAGATACCCCAGGGGTAAATAGTCTTATTCCTCTTTCTGAGGATGAGCGTGTCACACGTGATATGCTATTAGAGGATTACGATAAACACGTTGTTCAGGTAGTTGATGCGAAAAATCTTAACAGGGGTTTGTTGATTACCACGCAACTTGCAGAGATGGGACTGCGTGTGGTGCTGGTTTTGAATATGTGGGATGAACTTCTCGATAGAGGTATGAATATTGATATAGGTATGTTGCAGGAAATGTTGAACTTGCAGATTGTGAAAACCATCGCTACGCATCGGGTGGGTGTAAGTTCCTTGTACAGTTCAATACCCGCCGCAAAAGTACCCAATCTTTACATTGATTACGGAAACCTGATTGAAGACGGTATTTTAAGGATTCAGAAAATATTGCCCGACAATATGGCTGTAAATAAACGGGCATTGGCTATTATGCTTTTATCGGGAGATACTTCACTGGAGGAAAATTTACAGGATAAACTTTCAAAGGATTCCTTTGAAAATATACAACGTATTCGAGACGGCATACAGGCACATTTTAGCAATCCTTTAAGTTACGTAATAAACATTAAACGTGCAAATTTTGTGAATACTTTAGTTAAAAGGGTTGCTGTTACCAATATAAAAGAAGGGAAAACCCATCCGTTTATAAGAAATGTGTTTTTTTATTTTCTTGTGCCGCTGGCGAGTTTTTTCATGGGATACAAACTCATGACATTGTTAACCTATTTAATTTCATTCGGACTTCCGCCCGGCAACATGCTGAATTTCATTGTGCCGCTTGCTGTGGGGGTGATAACATCGTTAGGATTCTCGTTATATTTGTATTTAAGAGAATATAAGGCAAAGAGCACTATCGCGGATATATTGGGGCGCATTACGATGCATCCAGTAGCCGCATTCCCCATATTAGTTATTATTTTGTGGATTATTTATAAACTGGTGGGCGGGTTTGGGGCGGGGACGTGTGTAGATTTTTTTGAAAATAAGATATTTGGCCGTTCTTTGGTACCGTCGGGCGGTTTCGATATATACATATATATTCCGTTTATTCAGAAGGAATACATCTTTACGCATCTTAACTTTCAGGGATTTAATTATTATCTCGGATTCCTTGCGCAGAAGCTGATAAGTAAGGACAATATTATTTTTGAATTATTTTTAAATGAGCAGTCGGGATTAATTCAAGTAGGGCTTACGTATGCAATAGCCATCGTCTTTCCAATTGTTGGGTTTTTCTTCCTGGCATTTGGCATTATGGAGGATAGCGGTTATCTCCCGCGCCTTGCCGTGATGGTGGATAAGGTGTTTAAACGTATAGGGCTGAACGGGAAAGCAATTCTTCCCATGGTGCTTGGTCTGGGTTGCGATACCATGGCGACTATGACGACGCGCATCCTCAATACCAGAAAAGAACGTATCATTGCCACCCTGCTATTGGCATTAGCCATCCCGTGTTCCGCGCAATTGGGGGTTATATCAAGTGTGCTGGGCAGAGTTCCGGGGATGTATTTTGCCTTATACGTTTTTGTTATTTGCACTCAACTTCTCTTTGTAGGATATTTGTCTTCAAAGGTATTACCGGGGGTTTCTTCTGATTTCTTGATGGAAATCCCCCCTTTTCGTATGCCTAAATTATCAAATATCTTTATCAAGACGTTTTACAGAGTCCAGTGGTTTTTAAAAGAAGCGGTGCCTTTGTTTATGCTTGGCACGCTTGCATTATTTGTTGCAACAAAGCTGGGAGTGCTGGCTTTTGTTGAAAGAATGGGTTCGCCCCTTATTAAAAATTTCTTGGGATTGCCTGTTGAAACAACGCGTGGCTTTATACTTGGTTTCTTAAGGCGGGACTACGGCGCAGTGAGTATATTTAAAGCGCTTGAAGAAACAGGAGGAAGCAGCGGCATAGACCCTAAACAATTATTAGTTTCGCTAGTGGTTATCACTCTGTTTATTCCGTGCCTTGCCAATTTTTTTGTGATGATTAAAGAGCAGGGACTAAAGAATGCGTTTTTAATGTTTGCATTTATATTGCCATATTCTATACTTATTGGTGGTATTTTAAGGATTATTTTACAGCGGTTTTAATGAATGCAAATACGAGGAAGAATTATATCTGTTTTGGATAATGTTGCAGAGGTCTGCATTATCAAAGAAAATATTGCGTGTGAGAGTTGTTTCGCTTGTCCAAAAAAGATGGGAGTGCGGGACGTTATAAAAACAGCCGCTGTAAAAGGAGTTCAGGTTGGTCAGGAAGTCATTCTTTGTGAAAATACAAACTGGTTTATTAAAAACAGAATCATGTTTGTAATAATTGCCTTTGTGTCAGGTATTATAATAACGGAAACAATACCCAAATTAGTGTCGTTTGGCGCTCATAGAGGCGGAATGGATTTGCTGGGCGGGGGAATATTGACTATAGTTACATTAATTGTTTCATGGATAAAAAAGCCAAAATATACTTTCAGGATAGAGAGAATTAAAGGGGGAAACACTTAATTATGGCTGAAACTAATCAGGAAGAAATATTGGAATTGATATGGACAATTGAAGAAGAGAAAAACGGGAAGGTTGAAAAAGACTTGTTAGTTAAGAGGACAGATGTCCCTTCAATAGAGGATGTATTAAATATTCTAACCAAAGAAGGCTATATCAAAATAATAGATTCCAGAGTTGAACTTACAAAAAAAGGCAGAGCAGACGCACAATTGATTATAAGAAGACATCGGCTTGCAGAAAGATTGCTGAACGACGTGTTAGCCGTAAATGAAGAAACAATGGATTCCAGCGCATGCAAGTTTGAGCATTTTCTGGATGAGGAAGTTACGGCAAGTATATGCACGTTGTTAGGTCATCCTGTAAGCTGTCCTCACGGAAAGGCTATTCCGCCAGGCGATTGTTGTGAAAAAGCAAGCAAAGAGATAGTTCCTTTTGTGATGCCGCTAACAGATCTGAGGGCGGGAGACAAGGCAAAGGTGTCTTATATAGTGACAAAATATCACGAAAGGTTGGACAGGCTTTCATCAATGGGTTTATTGCCTGGCGTTCAAATCCGTCTTCATCAAAGGCAGCCAACTTATGTTATTCAGATGGGTGAGACCCAAATTGCTATTGACGATGCCATTGCGCGGGATATTTATGTACGGCTTACGTAAATTCTATATCAACCTATTTAATACGTTCCCTATAAATTCTTGTTTTATGCAAATATTATTTTCGTTTCCACGTTCTGTGTGAGAATGTAAACTACAGTTGATTTTTTTTAGGAATGCAAGTAAAATAATAAAGCATTAAACGACCAGTATTTCTTTTGGCTTGACAACACCGTACAGGTGTGATATTAATTTCCCTCCATGAAAATATTTAGAAATTCATTGGCGCTTATCTTCATCAGTGTTTCCTTTCTTTTTGTCTTATCAGACAGAGACGCCGCCAGCAATGACGGAATGTCGGGTAAAAATGTAGGCAGACAGGAAATGCCTCTTTTATTGGCAAAAAATGACGAAGATATAGTTGTTTATAAAAAAGATATTATTATCCATTTTGATAAGCTTAGAGCAGAATCTCAAGGTGACACTGAGGAATTCAAAACAGTTGGGAAACCAGAGGAGAGAAAACAAGAGACGCTCAACCTGGACATAGTTGATAAATATTTAAAAGAGGGTAAGAGATACGAGGCGAGAAATGCCCTGTCTGACATCTTTATCAACAAGAGAATGCCTGAAAAACAAAATGAGATAAAAAAACTATTAGACGAGTTAAACGAAGAATTAATCTTTTCGCATTCTCCATCCCCTGATGCCACAATATATACGGTTCAGCCGGGCGATGTCCTTGCGAGAATAGCAAAACAATTTAACACAAATTATGAACTGATAATGCGAATTAATGGCAAGGCGACCACAAGGTTAAATATTGGAGAGAAACTTAAGATAGTTACCGGAAAGACGAAGATATTAGCCAGTAAGAGCGATTTTACTTTAACTTTGCTGATAAATGACCATTATGTGAAACAATATCGTATTGGCACGGGGAAAAACGACAAGACCCCCGCAGGCACATTTGAGGTGAAAAATAAGATGAAAGAGCCTGCATGGTTTTCTCCAAACGGCGGCGTGTTTCCTTACGGACACCCAGAGAATATTCTTGGCACTCGATGGATTGGTTTTAAAGACAAACCAGATTTGTATGGCTATGGTATTCATGGTACGACACAGCCTGAATCAATAGGCACAGCATCATCGAACGGTTGTATTAGAATGTTAAACAGCGATGTGGAAGAGTTGTATGATTTTATGACGTTAGATACTGAAATTATTATTCAAAGGTGATAACTTATGTATAGAAACGAACCTCTGAAAAAATATTTGAACGATGCAGCTTCAGGGACTCCCACCCCGGGCGGTGGAAGCGTGGCAGCGCTGGTTGGGGCATTAGCGACGACAATGTCATCAATGCCTGCGAATTTTACTGTGGGCAGGGAAAAATTTAAGCAGTATGACGACCAACTAAAAAGAATACTAGCCGAGTGTGAAAAGAGCAGGGAAACCCTGCTAACATTGATGGAAGATGACATTAGAATGTATAGCGGGGTTGGCAAGGCATACTCAATGCCTAAGAATACTGAAGAAGAAAAGAAGATAAGGTCTGACGCAATACAAAAAGCGACCATTACAGCTATGGAAGTGCCTTTAAAAGCAACCATGAGTTGTCTGTATGTACTTGAGTTAACAAGGGAACTGGTGGATATAGCGAATCCAAATCTGATATCAGATGTTGGTGTGGCAGGCTATCTGGCTGAGGCAGCTTTTCTGTGCGCAAAATTGAATGTGGATATAAATCTTACTACCATTAAGGACCAAAGTCTTGTTGAAAAAGTGCGGAATGAAATAAACAATGCCGAAAGGAGAGCAAGAACACTCTCTAAAGAGATAGAAGAAAGAGTTCAGAAAAAAATAAAAGGGTAATATGGAATGGAAGATAAACAAGGGTTCTAGTGGTTGTGCCTCTTGTAATAAAGGGTTTTGCGAAGAGGAGGAATATTATTCTGCCCTTTTTGATGAAAACAATAATTTTATACGCAGAGATTTTTGTGCTTCATGCTGGAATGGAAGCAAAGAAGGCGATCTTTTTTCGTTTTGGAAGACAAAGGTACCAAGGAAAGATAAACCAGTTCAAAGGTTTGTAAATACAGATGTGTTCCTGGATATGTTTAACAGATTAGAAGGAAACAGCGAAATTCAGCAAAGGAATCTGCGATATGTGATAGCGCTTTACTTAATCCGGAAGAAAATATTTAAGCTGAGGTCTTTGAATAAACAAGGAGGAGAAGAGTTTATTGTCTTGTATTATCCGAAAGAAGACCGAGAACTTAGCGTATTCAATCCAAATTTAAAAGAAGAAGAAATCGAATCTATTACATCAGAAATGAGCCAACTCCTAAACTACCCCTACCTTGAACATGAAGTTCTGCATAATGCAGATTGAATATCCAGAGAGATTGTTTTGTTCTTTGCTCAATTATTGAGTATTTGGCGCGCTTGTAGGTGTATTAAAGCTGCAAGTTTCGCAGTCCACAGCAATTCCTCGCCTTTTCCTTTCTTTTAAAGCAGTTCTAAACTCAGTTAATTGATTTGTGTTAACGTTACTTTCCCTTCGTAGTGCAAATAATTTAGTGCGAATTTGCCTTGTTTTTTTTATGCTTGGACATACCGTTTTCCTCATTCCAACAGGACAGGTGCCAACGACTTTCTTTTTGTTTATCTTGGTTGCCATAATAAAATTCCTTTCTTAAATTCTAAATGCTGGTTTTATCATCAATGTCGCAAATTAAATCCGGGGATAGGATTTTTAATGTTTCCTTTGCAGCGGATTGTTCTGCCTCCTTTTTGCTTTTCCCCCAGCCAATACCGTATTCAGTGCCTCTTATTAATACTATTACTTCAAACGACTTTCCGTGGTCTGGTCCGACTTGTTGCAGTATGCGGTAATTAGGTGTCACGTTGTGTTCTTTTTGGCTATACTGTTGAAGAATAGATTTATAATTCTTCTCATGCTGATTCTTGCAGACGATATCAATTTCTTTCTTTAAATACTTTATTGTAAAATTGTAAGCGGCATCAATGCCTCCGTCGAGATGTATTGCGGCTATAACCGCCTCAAACACATTGGCAAGTATAGATTTTGGAAGAAAATCACGATCGTTCAAACCTTTACCCACGGAGAGAAAATCCTTTAAATGCGCCTCAATACTAACCTTGGCAAGTGCCGATTGACTGACTACAACAGATTTTATTTTTGTTAATTCTCCTTCGCTGTAATGAGGTAAGGTTTTATAAAGATAGTCCGAAATAATCATGCCGAGAATAGCATCTCCCAAAAATTCCAGTCGTTCATTAGAAAAATTGTTTTCGAGTTTACATGAAGTGTGTGTCAGCGCCTTTTCTAATAGTGTAATGTCATTAAAAGAATATTCTATTGCTAATTGACATTCCTTCAGTTTTTCTGTGTTTGGATTACTATTCGTTTGAAGTATCATTTTTTTGAAACTTTTTTTCCTTAAACAGCATGGATTCTTCTATAGCAGTGTATTTTGTGGCGGCGTTAATAAGTTCAACTGCTGTGCTGCGCCTGAATGAGACAACTTCTACTCTGCAACCATGCGCTTTTAACATTTCCACAAGCGGAACAAAGTCTCCATCACCACTGACCAGTACAACTGTATCAAGCTTTGGTGCAATTGCGATAGAGTCTATAGCGATACCCATATCCCAATCCCCTTTTGCCGTGCCGTCAGGCCTCAATCGGAGTTCCTTTGATTTGATTTCATATCCTAAACGGCTTAATGCGTCAGTAAAACTCGACTGATCTACATCGGGTTTTTGTACCACATATGCAATTGCACGAATGAGATTTCTATCACTTACGATTTCAAGTAAAAGCTTGCTATAATCAATTTTTGATTGGTGTAACGCTTTTGCTGAATAGAACATATTTTGGACATCAACAAACACCCCTATCCTTTGTTGAGAACCTTTTATTCGTCCACCCACCATATATATCTACCTTTCTAACAAATACTTAATACGATAAAGATCTAATATAAATACCTAATTTAAAATTTTTTGGATATAAACAACATTGACAAAAATTAGGCAGGTAAAATAAAATACTGTAAACTTCAAAGAGCATTTCGGTAGTTATGACAGGAGACGTCATAACATACCTTTTTACAAAATATTAGAACAATATAAATTGTTAATATAAAATTATTTTAACAGTCTTTTATTGACAGTCAATTAAAAAAATGAAATAACTTAATTTTATTGACTCTTGTAACAAATTCTGATAAATTTAGTAAAAAATATATAAATCTAAATGCTTTGTTGGCAATAACTAAACATAAAATTGACAGAAGGTGTTGATTAGCCGGAATTCATTATGGATATAGACTCTTTAAGAAAAAAAATTGATGCGTTGGATTCAAAAATTGTGGAGTTACTCAATGAAAGGGCTAAAATTGTATTAAAGATTGGTAAAATTAAAAAGCGAAACAAGGCGCAAATTTATGTTCCTAACAGGGAACAAGAGGTGTATTCGCGAATTACATCACAAAACAAAGGTCCTTTGACTAATGAATGTCTGATGGCGATATACCGTGAATTAATGGCGGGTTCTCTGGTGCTGGAAAAGGCAATAAAGGTATCCTACCTTGGTCCTGAAGGGACTTTTAGCTACTTCGCTGCCAGGCAAAAGTTTGGATCGTTGGTCGAGTATGTTCCTGTAAGAGGCATTGATGACGTTTTTAGAAATGTGGCAGGAGGCAGAAGTGATTACGGAATTGTGCCAGTTGAAAATTCCACTGAGGGTGGAATAAGAGAAACGCTGAACATGTTTGTGGAATCTGATGTCAAGGTATGCGCAGAGATTATTTTGCCAATTCATCACAATTTAATGGCAAATTGTGCGAAGGAAGATATTAAAAGGGTGTACTCAAAGCCGCAGATTTTGTCTCAATGTAAAAATTGGCTGGCAAGCAATCTTTCTAATGCCGAGTTAGCAGAGGTCAGTAGCAGCGCCGAGGCAGCTCGTGTTGTTAAGAATGCTTTAAAGTCCGACCGAGATGGGCAATTTTATGCTGTAATTGCCAATGTTGAAATTGCACAGCAATACGGGTTAAACATACTCTATAAAAACATAGAAGACAACCCAAACAATATAACCAGGTTTTTTGTTTTAAGCAAGGAGTACGGCGAGCCAAGCGGAAGAGACAGGACGGCTGTAATGTGTTATATAAGAAATAGTCCAGGCGCATTATTGGAAATATTAGAGCCGTTTAAAACCTATAATATTAATCTAACAAATATTGAGTCGCTGCCTACCAGAAAAAAGGCGTGGGAATATTGTTTTTATCTGGATTTTGAAGGGCATGCGTCAAGCGAAACTGTGCAAAAGGCGCTCAATGAGTTATCAAAGAGATGTTTTGATATGAAAATCCTTGGGTCTTTTCCGAAGAGTGATTGAGGGGTTGCAATCCGAAGATAATGGTAAAAAAGCCTTTTATTGTGGGAAACTGGAAGATGAATCTCACGCTTTCGGAAGGGGTGGAATTTGCCAAATCACTAAAGAGTAAATTAAATAGAAAAAATGAGACTATTTGCGGAATTTGTCCGCCGTTTGTTTTTTTAAGGGATATTTGCAGCGTTTTAGAATCAAGCGGTATCTGTATTGCTGCGCAGAATATTCACAGCGACAAAAATGGCGCCTACACGGGCGAAGTATCCGCCCCGATGATAAAGGAAATTGGCTGTACCCATGTGCTTATAGGTCATTCGGAAAGAAGGCATATCTTTGGTGAAACAGATTCCTTTATCAATGCAAAAATAAAAGCGGCATTATCGGTTAATTTAAAACCAATTTTGTGTGTAGGGGAAAAGTTGAATGAAAGGGAGGAAGGAAGAACAGAATATGTAATCAAAAATCAATTAAAGGAGGATTTAAAGGGAATAAGCGCCGATCAAACGAAAGAACTTGTGATTGCTTATGAACCTGTATGGGCAATTGGTACGGGAAGAACCGCTTTGCCGGAGCAAGCCAACGAAGTCCATTTGTTTATTAGAGACTTCTTAACGAATGAGTATAGCAGAGACATTGCAAGTAGCATGTGTATTCAATATGGTGGAAGTGTCAAACCAGAAAATGCAAGGGAATTGATGGCACAGCCAGCAATTGACGGGCTTTTAGTAGGTGGCGCAAGTATTAAATTAGAATCGTTTTTGAAGATTATTGAGGCGGCATCAGGTAATTAATTATTTTTTAATTTTGGGAGAGTTACATGGTAAAGGCTGAAAAGGTATTTAAATGGGGGATTGTAATAGTTGTTATCTTTGGAATATTAAATGCATTCTACTTTTTAAATTTGGTTATTGGACTGAAGATTGCATTGCCCCTTTTGTGTGTGTTTTTAATTGGGTCTATTTTATTGCAATCTGGCAAGGGCGGCGGATTAGCGGCTATTGGTGGTTTGGGAGACCAGTCCGCCTTTGGTACGAGAACCAGCACATTTTTATCCAAGGTTACTTATCTTATAGGCGCCGCATTTATTGTTGCCACCATTTTTTTGTTCAAACTGTCTATCCCAACGAAGACAATAGGTACGGATGTTATGCAGGGGGTTCCAGCAGAGCGTCATGAACATAAACATGGCGATGTTCCTCATACAGAAGGGCAGGCAAGCGATGTCTCTGATATTGGAATGCAGAATATTGTAGAGGAAAGAGCAGGCGAGCCGGCGCAGGAAAGTCCGCATCGTGAGACAGTAACGAAAGATGTTGCATCGCAAGGGCAGTCGGCAGGCATGGCTCCTGTTGAGGAAGGAAAACAGGCATCAGGCGTTGCAGAAAAATCTACATCTGAAACGCAGAAATAAAAAAGCCAAGAGCCAAACAATAATTGAACCGATGTAAACAAATTCACCGCAGGGTGTATATAAAAAGCAAAAAAAATACGGGCGAGAAGTAAAGAGGTTCGGACTCCGATCCTCTCTGCTTCTTAGCTCCTCAACCTCCCGATGTATATCTTTGTATTGTCCGTGTTCTCCGGTGTGAGATAAATTTTTAATATTTCGGTGACATTGATGCTTAAAAGTATGACAGGGTTTGGCGCCGCTGAATACAAAGATGACGAACGCAATATGCGCGTAGAAATACGTTCGATCAACAATCGCTTCTTAAAGGTAGAATCACGACTGCCAGAAATATTGCAACCCTTTGAAAGTGATATTGAGCGTCCAATCAGAGAGAAAATTGCAAGAGGCACAATCCTTTTAAACGTAAATTACCAATCACTCCGACATGAACCTGAGTACATTCTGGATAGCAATAGATTAAAAGAATATTATCATTTGTTAAATGGCATCAAAAAGGAGATCGGTTCCAGGGAGAAGATATCTGTTAACTCCTTAATGCTGCTTCCGGGTGTCCTGCAAAAAGGGAAAAACAGTCAGGAAGATAAAAATATACTATTGTCCAGATGTATTTCCCTTGTAAATGAAGCATTGGGAAAAATGCTGGAAATGCGTGCGGTAGAAGGAGAACATCTCGCAAAAGATATTGAACAAAGAAAAGAGTTTGTTCTTTCCGTTTTGAACAAGATTGAAACCATGGCGCCCATTGTTGTTCAGGAATATAGTAAGCGCCTGCGAAACCGGGTTGAATCTTTATTGAGCGGAACTGATGTAGAATTAACTGATAGCAATTTATGTCGTGAAATTGCCATCTTTGCAGAACGATGCGATATTACCGAAGAAATCAGCCGTCTGAAAAGCCATTTACATCAACTACAGGAAACCATAAACTCAGATGAACCAGTGGGCAGGAAACTCGATTTCATTATTCAGGAAATGTTCCGCGAGACCAATACCATGTGCTCCAAGGCAAATGATAGTGTAATACTGAAAGAATTAGTAGATGTAAAAACAGAGATTGAGAAAATTCGGGAACAGATATTTAATATTGAGTAGGGGGTTACAATTATCACACGTTACACATACAAAAAACCGAAATTCCACTCTCTAAATATTATTTTTTCACACATATTAATTTAAGGTGATTATAAGCAGGGAAAATAACAATGAGTACATACCACAGGCTGATAATCGCCAATTGTATGAGTATGAAACAAATATCAGACGAAGAAGTTAATTTGATAGTTACTTCGCCACCTTACTTTAATACCCCTTTTGATTATTGAAGGGTTGGGTACAAATTATGATAGGAACTATACATAAAGAAATTATAGTAGATGGCAAAAGGTATAATTTTAAAATTGTTTCAGAGATCTTTGGAGACGAGGTTGAGTTTTATATCAGAGCAATATGTAAATTCACCAAAAGAACATCGTGTATAAATAATCTCAATGCGGTTTTATCAGAACTTATAGGCGATAACGAAACCGATAATCCAAAGTATTATGATTCGAGTTGGACGGTTACCAAAAAAGAGGCTAAAAAATTTATGAGAATAGCAAATAATTTTTTAAACTGCGATAGATTTATGATGTATCTTGAAAAGAAGTTAGACGATGATAGAGATGAAGGTGAATGGGAAAATATTATTACAGAAAGAGGGGAAATAAAAGAATATGAAGAAAAGGAATAAATCATGTTTTTTAAAATAATTCAAGGCGATTGCACAAAAGAATTAGACAGGTTAAATACAAACATTGACTTAACTTTCCTTGATCCGCCTTTTAATCAAAATAAGGATTACAATTATTATAATGATAATCTACCTGATGAAAAATACTGGGAAATGATGAACTCAGTTTGTAAAGGTATATTCAAAGCTACATCAGAAGGTGGTGCTATTTACTTTATGCAACGAGAAAAGAACACTGAAAATGTTTTAAAATGTCTCAAAGAAACAGGCTGGACATTTCAGAATTTAATAATTTGGAAGAAGAAAACTTCTGCAGTTCCTTGCTCAAATAAGTTCGGCAAACAATACCAAATCATTGCTTTCGCTACGAAAAGCGAAACTCCAAGGGTTTTTAATAGATTAAGAATAAATCCTCCTTTGCCATCCAATTATAAATTTGAAAGAGAAAATGGAGTGTATTTAACAGATATATGGGATGATATACGTGAACTTACATCTGGTTATCTTGCAGGAGACGAGGCAATAAGAAAAGCTAATGGAGAGAAATTTCATAAGCAACAAGCCCCGCTTGCCTTGCTTTTGAGGATTATACTGTCATCAACAAAAATAGGTGATACGGTTTTGGATCCTTTTGCAGGCACAGGAACTACCTTAGTAGTTGCCGAACAGGTTGGTAGAAAATCAATTGGCATTGAAATTGATCCAGATAATGTTCAATGTATCGAAAGCAGGCTAGAAGTAATTAAAGAGTCAGATAATATTCAGAAATTTCAAAATGATTATATTTGTACAGAGAATTTAAACGAAATATGGAATATTGGGCTAGACAATTCGGCTAAAAGGCATAAAACCAAAACATTAAGTCTGTTCAAAAACTAATGCATTCTATTTATCATTTTTTTAATTCCCTTGTTTCCAAAAAAGCTTTATTCGGCGAGGTAAAAGAACTTAAAAAGTTTCCATTTGATAATAATCTATTATCCTGTAGAAACGATGGTCAATTTCCTGATTTGGCTATTAGGGTTAATAAAGAGAGGGATATATTTACAGGCGGTGAACTTATTGAATTAAAAGACAGTAAGACCTATACAGTTTCTTCCTTCAATTCAACGATACCTACACGGAAAAAAGATATATCAAAAGTAATAACAACTGATAGCAGTATTATAAAACAACAGATGGAAAAGGCTGGAAACGATATCTATTCTTTGTCTGTCAGGGACGTGTTTTATTTAGTCAGGGGTAGGAAAAAAGAACATGCAAAAGTTTGTTTGGTTAATGGAAGTTTTTTTGAAACGATCAGCGTAGATAGTCTTATTAATAATTCATTTGCACAGGTATTAGACGAACGATTAAAAGAAAGCGGCACAGAAATTTCAGGTAGTGTAAAGGATATTTTATCCTCTATTTTTTCAGTGCAGGAGAATTTTAGCAGGGTTAGAAATGTCGAAAAGGCATCTGTTAAATTAAGATTCAGAATTATGACAGAAGTTAAGGCTGAAGGAAATATTCTGAATTCCAAGAAATATCCTGAAATAAAAGATGATACATTGAATTTTGTTTTGCCGTGTGATGCAGATGAAGATGAGAAGAATATTCTTGGTAAAGCAGAATTAGTGTTTGACAATAAGACGTTAAATAGCTTTAAGATTTTTAAAATCAAGCATCACTTTAATGGTTATTTTCTTGTGTTTCAGTCGCCTCTTTTTGATTAGATAGATATTTTGAGGCACGTTTTTATTTTAATATATGCTATATGCTGATTAGTTGTACAAAAACATAATGGGCAAGATAGTAATCATTTCGGGACCGTCTGGATCAGGCAAAACAACCGTGTGTAAACTCCTTGAAAAGGATATTCAGGTAAAGAAATCAATATCTGTGACAACACGCTCACCTCGAAAAAACGAAAACAACGGTGAGGCATATTACTTTGTATCGGACTATGAATTCGAGGATATGATTAGTAAGGGAGAACTGGCAGAATATGCAAAGTATTGCGGATACTATTACGGAACGCCTCTTAATGCGTTGAAAGAAGCCCTTAAAAAAGAGGGTTTTTATTTGCTTGAAATAGAAGTGCAGGGTGCATTGCAGATTATGGAAAAATTTCCAGATGCTATATCCATTTTTTTACTGCCCCCAGATAAAAAAACATTAAGCCGTCGGCTAGTTAAAAGAAATACAAATAAAGAGCAGGATATGGCTGTTCGATTGAAAACGGCTGATAAAGAATTAGAATATAAAGACAGATATGATCATTGTGTTGTCAACGACGATCTGGAAGAAACGATAAATACTATCCGTAAAATATTAAAATTGGTGTAATCATGCCTAAAAATATAGTTCTTGGAGTTACAGGAAGCATTGCCGCTTACAAAGCCGTAGAGATTGTGTCATGCCTGATAAAACAGGGAAATCGCGTTACAGTGATTATGACATCATGTGCCCAGCGATTTGTGACTCAAGTGACTTTTCAAACAATTTCAAAAAATAAGGTTATTACCGATCTTTTTGTTGATAGTGAAAATTACGATCCTGAGCATGTAGCCCTTGCCGAACGAGCGGACCTGATAGTGGTTGCACCTGCTACTGCAAATTTTATTGGTAAGATTGCATCGGGCATAGCTGACGACGCTTTGACATGCACGGTCATGGCAGCGCGTTCTCCGGTAATTATTGCGCCTGCAATGAATGACAGCATGTATTTGAATCCTATCGTACAGGATAATATAAAGAGACTGTCTAAGCTTGGATATAAAATTATCGAACCAGAAAAGGGTCGCTTGTGTACGGGTCGCGTTGGGATAGGGCGATTAGCCTCCGTTGAGAAGATCGTGGATGTGATAAATAAAGAACTCAAAAGGAAAAGGACTAAATAAATTATTCAGTCACGAATCAGCTCGAATATTTACAAATAAAAAGATAGATTTGTGTAAATTCGCGTTCATTCGTGGCAAAACTATAGTGAACGAAAGAAGAAAGTTGTCATTGCGAGCGAAGCGAAGCAATCTTAAAATCCCCCTTTATAAAAGGGGGAATGGGGGGAGCTTCAGGCTATCGCCCATTGCAATGGCATTTGCGTGTATGCTTATTTATTACAATGAATAAAATAAAAGTAAAGGTAATGAGAAAGAAGGGTTGTGAAGACGTGCCTTTGCCGCAATATATGAGTGTTGCTGCCAGTGGTATGGATTTATATGCGGCAGTGGAAAATAGTGTTCAGCTTGAACGTAATGAAATTAAGTTAATTCCTACCGGCATCCACATTGAATTGCCGTTTGGATATGAAGCGCAGGTCAGACCCAGAAGCGGCTTGGCTTTAAAGTATGGATTAACAATCGTGAATACACCCGGCACCATTGACAGCGACTATCGTGGAGAGATTGGAATTATCTTATGCAATCTTGGGAAAGAACGGTTTGCGGTGGAACGGGGGATGCGGATTGCGCAATTGGTAGTTCAACCAGTAGTCAGGGCAGAGCTAATCGAGGTTGAGCGTTTAGAAGAATCCCATCGTAACGAGGGTGGTTTTGGTCACACTGGACATTAACAGCGTATTTCAGAATCTCGTGCTGTTTCGGGTTGCATGCCTGAATTAAAATTTAGTCAATCTACCAACTTCAGAAGGGATAATATGGGGATTAAACGTTTTGTATATTGTATTACTGCGATTATCCTTATAGCTTCCGCATTATTTATCTTTATAAGTTTTCTTAGTTTTTCCTCCAACGACCCTCCATTTGCTGACTATCCGATTAATAATCCTGTAAAAAATTTCTGTGGAATGACTGGGGCGCAAATTGCGGGATACGCAATGGCAGGTTTAGGTAAAACTTCTTATTTGATTGTTATATTGTTGGGCTGGCTGGGCGTTTTGTATCTTCTTCGGGGAGATGTTGAGTATCTATGGGTAAGGATAATAGGAGCGATACTTTTGCTATTCTCAGCGGCATCTCTGCTAACTTTAGGATGTTATGTGTTCAAAAAGTCCTTCCTATCTGCAAATATGGGCGGGGTTTTTGGAATTGTGATTGTTTCAAGATTATGGGAATATTGTAGTCTTGTAGGTACTATCATCATATTAATAGCAGGGTTCATTATATCTATTATGCTTTTACTAAACAGCACTCCTATCTCGCCATTTCTCAGGGGATCTAAGGTAAAGGAAGACGAATTAGAACCGACATATAATCCTGAAACTAAAGGCATTAATACCCTTTATCGCCCGAAAGAAAATGCGTTTAATAATCAGGCTAATTTGATTGACAATTATGCAGATGCATATCCAGCAAATACAATTACAGAAACGAAGAAGGAACGAGATGAATCCTTAGACAGCCTTAAAAATAATCAGGAACTAGCAAATGTTGAGTGTTCGGGTGATGAAGAGACTGGTGTTTGCATTACGGAGGGACTTAAAAATAAGGAGTGTACTTATGAACTGCCGTCAGTTGATTTGTTAGAAAAGCCTGTTTTTGAGCAATCATCTGATGATTGGGATCAGATTTCACAACGTGCTCATGTCTTAAAGAACACGCTTACACAGTTTAATATAAAATCAGAAGTTGTAGAAATCGAAAGAGGGCCTGTTATTACAATGTATGAATTAGAATTAGCGCCCGGGACGAAAGTAGGCAAGGTGGTGGGTCTTTCAGACGATCTGGCTATTGCCTTGAAAGCGCCGAGCGTAAGGATTGTTGCCCCATTGCCCGGCAAATCATCAATTGGCGTTGAAGTCCCAAATGTCCAGAGAAAAATAGTAATGTTAAGGGAGCTGCTGGATGTCGCTGAAGGAGTGCGGGAAAAGATGGCGATTCCTCTCCTGATAGGTAAGGATGTAGCTGGAAATCCTATAATATCAGATTTAGCATCTATGCCTCACCTTCTTATCGCTGGGACAACCGGGTCGGGGAAGTCAGTTTGTCTGAATTCGATTATACTAAGTATTCTGTTTTTACAGCATCCAGGCAATGTTCAGCTTTTACTGGTAGATCCAAAGATGGTAGAGTTTTCATCGTTTAAAGATATACCACATTTAATAAGCCCTGTTGTAACGGATATGAAGAAGGCGGCGGCAGTGCTGGAATGGGCAGTAAATAAGATGGAGGAACGATATGCGTTGCTAGCCAGTGTGGGCGTAAAGCACATTTATGGATATAATAGGCTTGGGGCATCTGAGATTAAGAAACGTTTAAATCCCGAAGGCGATGCCGATCTGGAAGACATTCCGTTTTATCTTCCGCACATTGTAATTGTGGTAGATGAACTGGCTGATTTAATGATGGTGGCGTCTAAAGAGGTTGAAGCGTCTGTAATCCGTCTTTCACAAAAATCGCGCGCTGTCGGCGTTCATCTTATTCTGGCAACACAGAGACCGTCGGTGGATGTGATTACTGGGCTTATTAAAGCAAATCTGCCTTCCAGAATATCGTTTTATGTTGCTTCGAAAGTGGACTCAAGAACAATATTAGACCAAAATGGGGCAGAGAAATTATTGGGGAGCGGGGATATGCTGTTCCTGCCGCCCGGAACTTCAAAACTGGTGCGTGTGCAGGGTGCTTATGTAAGCGATGAAGAAGTAAAGAATGTAGTTGAATATCTTAAAGATTGCGCCGCACCACAGTTTAATCCAGAATTGAAGGGTTGGAAGGGGACTGCAGATAAAGATAATGGCACACGTGATGAGCTTTATAATGAAGCAGTAAGGATTATATTGGAGACGCAGAGAGGTTCCGTTTCACTCTTACAGAGAAGATTAGAGATTGGTTATTCACGCGCCGCCAAGTTGATTGACCTAATGGCTGAAGATGGGATTGTAGGAGAATATAAAGGCAGTCAGGCTAGAGAAGTATTTTTAACTTTGGAAGAATGGGATGCACAAATGTCAAAAATGAATCAGGGTAAAACGGATAATACGTAATATGAAATCAAAAAAGGTCGCTTTAATAAATCTAGGGTGTCCAAAAAATCTGGTGGATGCAGAAGAGATTATCGGCAGGGTAGCAGATAGCGGAAGCACGATTTGTCAATACCCTGAGGACGCAGAAGTTTTGATTGTAAATACCTGCGGGTTCATTGATGATTCAAAGAAGGAGTCAATCGAAACAATCTTAAAAGCGGTAAAACTTAAAGAAGATGCGCAATGTAAAAAGCTCATTGTGACTGGCTGTCTGGCACAACGGTATCCAAAAGAATTGCAGAAGGAAGTCCCTGAAATTGACCACGTAGTAGGGTTGAAGGATTTTGACACACTGACTGATTTGTCTGGCTCAGGCATTAAAAGAGGAAAGGCAAATTCCGTTCAGTGCAATGACGACTGGCGTAATCGAATTAGATTGACCCCGAGACATTATGCATATCTGAGGATTTCTGATGGATGTGATAACCGTTGCAGTTATTGCGCCATTCCAGGCATACGTGGAAGATTTCACAGCCGGACAATTGAGAATATAGCCGAAGAGGCGCATCAAATGGCTTGTGAAGGCGTAAAGGAAATTAATGTTATTTCACAAGACACTACCTCTTATGGTATTGATTTGTATGGGAAAAGGCAGTTGCATGTATTGTTAGAGAAGCTTTCAAACATAGAAGGTATTGAATGGATACGAATACTATATACCCATCCAAGACATTTTTATCCAGAACTTATTCATGTAATCGGACGGCATGACAAAATCTGTAAATATATTGACCTGCCTATTCAGCACATTAATGACACGATTCTGGAAAGGATGGGACGTGGCGTGACGCACGCTCATATTGAGAGCCTGATTGAAGATTTACGAAACCACATCCCACGATTGATCCTAAGAACCTCTGTTATTGTGGGATTTCCCGGCGAGACAGAAGACCATTTTACGGAACTGCTAAAATTTGTAGAAAAAACTCAATTTGAAAGGTTGGGAGTATTTACTTACTCTAAGGAAGACAGTACCCCCGCGGCATCTTTTAAAAAACAGATACCGAAAAAAGTAAAAGAACAGAGATTAAAGAAAATTATGTTAACACAACAAAAGATTATTTTAAAAAAACATAAGGACTTAATCGGTGAAAATATCCCCGTTATTATTGATGAGAAAGATGAGACAAATGGGAGATGGATTGGAAGAACATACGGTGATGCGCCCGATGTGGACAGCAAGGTAATCGTTCAGGAAAATCACTTGAAAGCGGGCGATATTAAAAACGTGGTGATGACAGGTATCACAGGATATGATTTCACTGGAAGGTGTGTGAAGGCTGGAGAAAGGGAATAAATGGCATCTTTCGACTTTACAAGAAGTACAGCATTCAATTTGCCCAATCGCTTAACTTTGTCAAGGCTTGTGGTGGCAATTGTTTTTTTTGTGTTCTTATCGTATCGTTATTATGATGTGGCATTTTTTGCTTATCTGTTGGCATGGGTAACCGATTGGCTGGACGGCTATGTAGCTCGTAAAAAGGGACTTCTCACAGATTTTGGACGGATTGCCGACCCATTTGTTGACAAGATTATTGTGTGCGGTGGATTTATATTACTCATACAACACGCCAATAATATTATTCCTTCATGGATGGTTGTAGTGATCGTGGCTAGAGAATTTTTGGTCAATAGTCTGAGGAGTTATTCAGAATCAAAAGGGATTGAATTCGGAGCAACGATATGGGGCAAGGCAAAGATGTTTGTCCAATCGTTTACAATTAGTCTTATTTTGCTCTTTTGTGCATATCTTGACCATATTGTATTTATTAAACACGGGATTGTTGTAATGTTATGGCTAACAGTGATCATAACTCTGCTATCGGGTATCAAATATATGATTAAGGCAGGTCCTGCGATTCTGGCAAAGTAACAAATTTTACACCTTTTGCGGGTTCAGGCTTGCACCTGAACCCATAATTGCAATATGTAAAGAACCCGGAAGACCGGTATTGCCGCCTGCAAATACCGAGGGCGAGGTTGTTACTGATTTGGAAGAAAGTTTTATGCCACTTTTACTCCGACACAAATCTTTATTGTTTTATTAAGTTCTCTTAGCAAGTCATCAAGATTGACCGGGTTAATCTGTGCCGCTTGGCCTATGCTGATTGTTCTTGCAAGTGTGTTTCTTAGGACTGGATTTTTAAGTTGTTTGAACCCAAATCCCACCAAAATATCAAGAGACTGTGGATATTGCTTGATGAGTTGATAGACGTTTGTGCTTGCTGTTGCAACTTTGATTTGTTCTGTAGATTCTTCCTTTGTGTCTAGCCGCATAGTCTTCCACGCATTTATACCAAAGCAAAACATGGCGGCATATTCAATAAATCCGCTTATTCCCAGAAGTGGATATAGCTGGGGGTAAATATGTGAGGAAAGAGGCTGTGCTATTACCCTGAATACACATCCGATGTTTATAAGTACAAATGACGCATTGAGCAATTTCGTACTGCACAATTTTACACCTTTGCTCAGAGGAATCATTTTAGAAGCGCATCCTAAAATCATCATACTGATGAAGCCTACAAAGATCGCATGTCTATATGCACCAAACAAGGAATGAGAAACTCGTTCTCCTGTTATTGATTCATAGACCGTAAATGTTAACAACGAAGCCTCTGAAACGAATAACCAGATGAGCGCTGCCCTGATATATTTTCTGAATCCAGTCGGCAGATTAATTGTATTAACGACTCTCTTTTTGTAATTGAACAAGTTCAAATTATATATAAATAAAAGTATCCCAAAGGTCTCCAGAACTCCTGCTAAGCAAAAAACGATATTAAAAAAAACAAAGAGATTGCTGGTATATTCTCTGTAAAACTCCGATATTGTTCTTAAGGCAATAGAAATATTTAAGATATATAAGACGTAAGTGCTGATTTTTTTGTCTGGTTCCTGTATCCCTAAAAATATTGGCAGGGTTTTTGTGAATATCCCGATGATGACCATGCACGAAAACCCAACAATCTGAATATGTCGAATAGGGTTTTTAAGTATTTCAGGGATGCTGGTGTGCCCCACAACAGTGAAATGAAAATATAAGGCGACAAATACAATTGCCTGGAAGATAAACCAGAGATAACTGGACAGGAGGAAGCCTTCGTAAATTTCAAACTTTTCTTTGCCTGATGAGAAATACGTTCTGCAAATAACATAAATAAAAATGGCGATAGAAGCAATTTGAAGTGTGCAGCCTAACAATGCCATGATTGTCAGTGGGAAAAAACCTGAGTAATAAGAAATTGTTTTGAATACAAAAGAAAGGAAAATACCTGCTACCATTAAAAAAAAGGATTTGTAAGCGAGTGGTGTGCTGTAAAGCATGGTGTTCCAGAATTTGGGTAAGGCAAAATATGAAATGCCCATGATAAAAAGGCCTACCCACCCGTAAACCTGAGTATCGCCGTGGGTTTCTGTAAGTATCCAGGATACGGAGCTAGGGGAATTGTTAAAAGCCATATATGCCAATAACGAAGCTCCATAGAGGCACCCAGTGGATAATACTATTATGATGGATGTCTTAACAAATAATTCATAAACATGTTCGGTTTGTGGTTTCGTAATGGAGATTTCACTGTTTGTATCAGACTCTCCATCAATGAGTTTTTGTAAGTCATCAATCAATGCTGTGGGATTGATATTGTGCATTCTTGCAAAAAACGAGAGCGGTTTGTCCGGAAGTGTGTTGCCGCCGCACATAATACCATAAGTTTCAAAGATGCGGCGCGTTACAGGAAATTTTTCCACAACTTCTTTTACGGTATTTTCCGGTTGTATCTTTTCCATAGAAGACATACTTACAGTTTTCTTAAAATGTATAATTTATTTTATAAAATAACATTACAGAAAACATCTTGTAATTTGGTAATAATATTAATAAAATTCAAATTTACTATATCAGACATATAAAATAGTGTCAATGACTTTCTCTTTGCAGAGTCTGTCTGAAGGGTAATTACTATTTGAATGACAAGGAAATTTCATCAGATAACACAGAGAGGCGAAATAGATTACACGGATTAAGCAGATTTACACAGATTTTAATATATTATAAGACCCACAAAATGATTAAAAAAAATAAGCAGCTTAAAAAACTTTGCTAAAAAACAATGTTTTATAAATTTGAGAAGGAAACACAACCCCCTGCTTCCTCCTTTGTTAATGGGGATTAACTCGATGTTCTGTAATTTCAATCATTAACAAACATGCGCTATTCCACATTGACCCCACATCAACTCCTTACCCTGGGTTTTATTACTATAATTACAATTGGTTCGTTTCTTTTGTCACTTCCCATTGCTTCAGCCAACGGTAGCTCACAATCATTTATTGATGCAATGTTCGTAGCCACGTCTGCCATTTCTACTACTGGATTGACAGTTGTGGATATAGGCAGTTTTTATTCCCTTTTTGGACAGATAGTAATTCTCCTGCTTGTTCAAATAGGCGGATTGGGGTACATGATTTTCATCGTTATGATCGTGTTGGAACTAGGTGTTAAGTTATCCCTCGGTGGAAAACTGATCTTAGAAGAATCCTTGAGTAGTCCACCTTATGAAGAAATCGCACACTTTAGTAAAGCGATCATTTTTATTACCTTCTTATTTGAATTTTTAGGGGCTGCGGTTTTGAGCCTTTATTGGATGCGGGAGTTTCCTATAAAACATGCTATATATTTAGGAATATTTCATTCAATCTCTGCGTTTTGTACTGCTGGTTTTAGCCTGTTTACAGACAATATATGCGCTTATCGCGATAGTATTGTAGTAAATGTGATGATAGACATACTGTGTATTTGTGGGGGTATTGGGTTTTTTGTAATCTATGATATATACAATACTCTGTTCAGAAAAACACGTGAGGGTGAATCGCCAAAGAAACTTTTAACCCATACAAAATTGGTTTTGATCATGCTTCCGATATTACTGCTTGCGGGCACATTGTTAATATATCTGTCTGAGTGGTCAACTGTAATGCCGTCATTTAAGGACAGGCTTTTAACGTCCGTATTCACGGCTGTCTCGGCGTCATCTACGACGGGTTTCAATACGCTTGATATAGGAACGATGAAAATCATGGGATTAACTACCATGATTTTACTAATGTATATCGGGGCTTCTCCCGGTGGTACAGGGGGAGGAGTCAAAACTACTACATTTGGATTATTAATATCGTCTTTTGTATCTGTAATATCCATGAAGGACGAATTAATAATATTTAATAGACGTATATCATCAAGAACTAAAGACAGGGCATTTGCCATATGCACTATTGCCATACTGCTCATAATGCTGGATATCCTTATTTTATCAGTAACGGAAGAGGCTTCTTTTATGCAAATAGTATTTGAAATTGTCTCTGCCTTTGGTACAGTAGGACTTTCTACAGGTATCACGCCTTCATTAAGTATGACTGGCAAGATTGTTCTTTCTGTAACAATGCTTATAGGCAGGGTTGGTCCACTTGCTATAGGATTTTCCATCAGAGGTAAATGTAAACTTACACCGGTTAAATATCCAGAGGGAGGTATTTTGGTTGGTTAGAACAAATGCAAACCCCCTTTTAAGCGTTTTTTTATTTTGCTAATTTTAAGTAATTTTGCTACTTTTTATACAATTATAGTGTTTGGAAAAGGACTGGCGATATGAGACAATTTGCAGTAATTGGACTAGGAAGATTCGGTAGCAAGGTAGCTGAAACACTGTCAAAAAAGGGTGTTCCGGTGATTGCAATTGATAGTAGTCAGGAGTTAGTAGAAAAGGTAAGTGATTTTGTTACAAAGGCTGTGCAGATAGACAGCACAGACGAGGAATCTCTTGTTGCGAGTGGCGTCAAAGACGTTGATGTGGCTGTGGTAGCTATGGGCGAGGATATAGAATCAAGCATCCTTACCACGGCGCTGCTTAAAAACCTGAATATTAAAGAAATTGTTGCAAGGGCATGCACCTCGCTTCACGCGCAAATATTAAAGATGGTGGGAGCTTCTCGTGTTGTGTTTCCCGAAGAAGACATGGGCATTCGCGTTGCGAATAGCATTCTTTCGCCCGGCGTGCTGGAATATATAGAGTTGGGCGCTGATTATACACTGGCAGAGATTGAAGCAAAAAGCGAGAGTATTGGTTGTACGATAAACGAACTTGATTTAAAATCTAAATACGGAATTAATGTAATAATTGTAAAAAGAAAGGTTATTGAAGTGGGTGAAAAGACAGGGGAGGCAATTGGAAAAGAAGTAAAAGTCTTGCCCACATCTAATTATAAGATTCAGGAAGGAGACATTCTTGTTGTTGTGGGTAATAGCAAGGATGTTGAATCTTTTGAAAAACACATGAAATGATTGTTTTCTATAATATTTACCTGCGATGAAAGTTGCTAGTTGTAAAATTTAAGTTGTACCTTCAATTGTCAACTTACAACTTTCAACAGATTTAAAACTTTGCGTCCTTGCGGTAAAACGAAACTAAAAACATGCGAAGCATAGCGCTGACAAATCAAAAAGGCGGAGTAGCCAAGACAACAACCACGGTGAACCTTGGCGCATGCCTTGCCCATCTTGGCAAAAAAGTATTGCTGGTAGATCTTGACCCACAGGGAAACATGAGTTCGTGGTTTGGTCTGGACATACATAATCTCGAACGTTCCATGTACAATGTGTTTTTAGAAGAAGTTTATTTTGAGGAAATTCTTAAAAAGACATGTGTTGAGAACCTGACCTTGGCGCCTTCAAATGTGGCGCTTGCTGGCGTGGAAAGAATTTTAGCACACGAAAAAGGGCGAGACCTTATCCTGAAAAAGCGTTTATCTTCGGTAGTAGATAAATATGATTATATTATGCTGGATTGCCCGCCGTCTTTAGGGCTGATTACTATCAATGCTTTAACTTTTGTAAAAGAGGTATTTATTCCTTTAGAAACGAAGGTTCTTGCGTTAAATGGTCTTGTGACGCTTGTAAATACTGTGCAAGTGGTAAAGGAAAGATTGAATCACAGCCTTGAGGTGACAGGTATCATTGCCTGTCGTTTTGATAGCAGGACAAATCTCAGTAATGAGGTTTATAACCAGATTAAGGGGCAGTTTAAGAATAAGGTTTTCAACTCCATTATTAGAGAAAATACGCGACTTGCAGAATGTCCAATCTCCGGAAAGCCGATTACGCTATATGCACCAGATAGCACAGGCACTGCGGATTACACCGATTTGGCGAAAGAAGTGGTGGAAATGGAAAGCAGGTTTAAAGAAATTTAAAAATAGATTTTTTGTAATGGTGATTATAAATGAGAACAAGAGAATTTATTGTATGTCCGAACTGCAGTAATGTTGAAAAGTTTAAAGTGTTTACAAGTGGCTTTCAAATTGTTTCACAATCGCCTGAGTTGGGAATGCGTATCATTGAAAGTGGAGTTTTACCGAATCTAAGACAAACCGACAATTATATTGAATGCCAGGTGTGTTTGAAGAAATCAGAATATGACACTGCCATAGATATTGGCAAAAGATATATTAAAGAAATTCAAAGTGTTTCAAAGGTTAAGTTCACTACATAAAATGTAACATTTCATCCCTTAGAAGAAACCTCTCCTTTCTTTATGTTGTCTCATTCATAATTAATGTGAGTGAGACAACAATCTTTTCCTAAATTAAGAAAGTTTTTGTCCTCTAAGACCTCAACCTTCCGCATTGTTTGTGTTGTAAATTGTCATTGACATTAATTTTATAACCATGTAAAATGCCATTTCATAAATACATATACTTAAATTGGATTCCCTTTTTTGTTCAGAATAATTAATCGGGAGTGGTCACAAATAGCTTTTTGTTTGTAAGAGTGAATTGCGTGGATTATAGTTTACGGTTACCAGATTGAAACTTCCCAGATATCGAGTGTAAGAATTTACGGTTTTAAAAGTATTTTTATGTATATTGGAATTGATATTATAGAAATAAAACGCATCGAAAGATTGTTTTCCGTCAACGAAAGTTTTTTAAAAAAGATTTACACAGAAAAAGAGGTGGAGTACTGTAAACCCAAGAAGAATAGATACCAGCATTTTGCAGCCCGATTTGCCTCTAAGGAAGCAGTGTTCAAAGCGCTTGGTACGGGATGGGCAGGTAAAATGAAATGGACCGATATTGAAACACTAAATGACGAAATGGGCAGGCCATATTTGAACCTTTACGGAAGTGTAAAAGAGTTGGCAGAAAAGAAACACATTGACAATATTTCTGTGTCATTGTCGCATTGTCAGGATTATGCTATTGCTCAGGTGTTGTTGGAGTCAAAAAAAGAGGAATGTTTATGAAAAGACTGGTATTAATTAACCCCCATCCGATTGGAAATGTCGGAGAGGAAAATGTCTCTGTGTTAAATCAAATGCCTGTGAATCTTGGTTATTTAAAGGTTCTGACGCCAAAACAATGGCAGGTTGATATTATTGATGAGACACAAGAACACGCCATTGATGAAAGTGGGAATATTACTTTTGGTGGTGCCGATCTTGTTGGTATTACATCTGTAAGCTATCAGGCACACCGTGCATATCAGATAGCTACCGCCTGTAAAAAGAGCGGTATACCCGTGATTATGGGGGGTATTCACGCAACCAGTTATCCGGAAGAAGTTGCAAAATATGTGGATTGTGTGGTGACTAGGGAAGCTGTTACTACATGGGAAAAGATTATTGATGACTTTGAAAAGGGGTGTCTGCAAAAGAGATATGATGGTGTTCTGACGCCAATGGAGCTTTATCAAGGCTTGCGACCAGATAGAAGATATTTGAAAGATAAATATAAATATAGATACTCTGGTATCATAACCACTGCGGGATGTCCATTCAGTTGCGAGTTTTGTTCCGTGCCTCAATTTCAGGGCAGGAAATACCGCGAGAGACCTATCGAAGATGTTCTGGATGAATTTGAGTCAATTAAAGGTCAATACCGTGGTTTGATATTGACTGATGAAAACTTTTACGGACATAGCAAAAAGTCCAACGAGCGTGTCAGAGACCTTTTCAAAGGAATGGTAGAAAGGGGTATTTACCAAAACTGGTTTGGTTTTACCTCGCTAAATATTTATAAAGACGACGAAACCCTTGAGTATATGATGAAGAGCGGGTGTGTTGGTGTATTAATTGGTATTGAATCCATCAACGAAGAAGTACTGAAAACGATGAACAAGAATGTAAACTTGCGTATTTCAATTGAGAATTATTTTGAGGCGATTGCTAACATCCGTAAACACGGCCTTGCGGTGTGGGGAACGATGGTCTTTGGGAATGATGCCGATGCCCCGGAGACCTTTAAGCAGGTTGCCGATTTTGTCCTCGATTCACATGTTGATATCATGACCTGCGGCATTTTGTGCCCGTTCATCAATACACCGCTTTATCACAGATTGAACGCTGACGGCAGACTTTTCAGGACAAACTTCCCTGAAGATTGGAAATACTACACGTCTCATCATCTCACATATATCCTCAAAAATATGCCTCTTCAGGATCTTATTGATGGATTCCAATATCTCTATGACAAGATTTATGCCACAGAGGTATTACGGCAAAGATTTCAGAATGCAAAAGAGGTGCTAAAAGATAATATGAATGCCGCTATGTTTGCATTCAGAGTGAATCTGGATTGGCAGAGTGTGTATCAGCACTTGATCCAGAATTTAAAGGAATTGCAGACATCTGGTATTTATGATGAGGCGCTGAAACGTTATAATCAAACAAAAAAAACTGGGAAGAAGATTGAATTAACGCCAATTGAAATTTCATCATAAATTAGACGTTCAGAATTTTACAGGCAGCATAATCGTCTCGGTTGTATATATAAAAAACCGTTGCAGAGGATGGTCGGTTTAATTATTTATATAGGTCAACTTATTTCACATTGCGAATGTGAGTAGTTGACCTCTATTGTTTTAAAAATTAAAGATAAATATGCCGAAAGTTGTAATCACAGGATTAGGATTAGTCACTCCCATTGGTGTTGGAGTCAAACAAAGTTGGGAATCGTTTATCAATGGCAAGAACGGCGACAACGAGATGAAGTCCTTCGACACCTCCAAATACAAGGTGCATCGCTCCTGCGAGGTGAAGGATTTTCATCTGGACACTGAACTGGAGAATCAGATTAAGGAAAACACCATCCATAAATATGTCTACTATGCTGCCAGAGAGGCATTGCAGGAAAGTGGTTTGTTAAATGATAAAAAATTCAACAGAGAGCGGTTTGGTATTGCTATAGGGACACTAGCGGCCGAGTTGACGCCTTTTGAGAGACTTCTCAGGTTAGATACTTCAAAAAAAGATAATGGTTTCGACAAAATTGTTGCAGCAGTTTATCCGCCCAATTCTATCACAAACATCCTTGCCCAATATTTTGACTTCGAAGGACCAACGATGATTTCCCTTAACGCCTGTTCATCAGGCAATCACGCCATAGCCTGGGCTTATGAGCTTCTAGTGGATAATAAGGTTGATGTGGTAATGGTTGGGGGTGGCGACATGATTCCTCAAACTGAATTCACACATTTTCATAACCTGAAGGCATTAGCTCCTGAACGTTGCCAACCGTTTGATAAAAACCGTCAAGGTCTTATGATTGGCGAAGGAGCGGGGATATTGATTATGGAACGTTACGAATTTGCAAAAAAACGAGGTGCGG
>JAHFOX010000002.1:0-23955 GCA_023261445.1 Planctomycetota bacterium | reverse complement strand
AAGGCATTAGCTCCTGAACGTTGCCAACCGTTTGATAAAAACCGTCAAGGTCTTATGATTGGCGAAGGAGCGGGGATATTGATTATGGAACGTTACGAATTTGCAAAAAAACGAGGTGCGGTGATTATTGCCGAGATGGCAGGTTATGGGTTGAGTTGTGATGGATTTCACATGACGGCGCCACATCCCGAAGGCGATGGTGCTGTAAAATGCATGAGTGATGCGCTCAAAATGGCAAACCTTTCTCAGACAGACATTGGTTACATCAATGCACATGGTACTGGGACACCCCACAATGATAAAACAGAAACGATTGCTATAAAACGTGTATTCAAAGAGCCTGCCTATAAAATTCCGTGCAGTTCCACGAAATCTATGATTGGTCACCTTATGGGCGCGGCAAGCGCAGTAGAATCAGTTGTTTGCTGTCTGGTGTTAAGACATGGGATAGCGCCTCCGACGATTAATTACGAAACGCCTGATCCAGAATGCGACCTCGATTACGTGCCTAATAAGGCACGTGAGTTGAAAGTAAATAACGTTCTTAATAATTCATTTGCCTTCGGCGGGAATAACGCCACAACAATATTTAGTAAACTGGGGTGATTTTGTTAGTTTTATTTTCTCTGTGTTCTCCGTGTCCTCTGTGGCAAATTTTTTTTGTGTCTTTGTGCCTTTGTGGTTAATGTCTGATAAAAACGTATGAAAAAAAGAGTCGTCATCACGGGAATAGGTATTGTGTCGCCTCTTGGATGTACAAAAGAGGATTTTTGGGATAGCCTCATTGGTGGGAAATCAGGTATTGCACCGATGACATCTCTTGACCTCTCTCCTTACAAATGCAAATTGGGTGGCGAGGTCAGGGATTTAAAGCCAGAGGTACACCTTGGCACCAAGGGTTTGAAGTATTTAAATAAGGGTACACGGTTTTTAGGGTCAACCGCAAAGATGGCGCTGGATAATGCAAAACTGCCTCAGGATGGTTCACTGTCAAATGAAATGGGAATTGTTATCGGTTCCTCTCTGGGAAATTTTTCTGAAACAACAGACTATTTCTACGAGATTATTCGCAACAACCCCTCTGAACAATCCCCGATGCTCAGTTATGACGTTGCCTTGAATTCTTCCGTAAATTACGTATCTGTTATCTTTAAAATAAAGGGACTTGCGCGCACTATATCTGCGGGTTTTACGTCAAGTACGGATGCTATTGGAGATGCGTTTAAAATGATCCAGCGTGGTATAGCAAAGGTAATTGTGGCAGGAGGCGTTGAGCAGATTTCCATTGATTTGTATTTAATATTCTATTTACGTGGTCTGCTGTCTGGCCTTGATGACATACGAGAGGGAAGTACACCATTTGATAAGGAAAGAAATGGTTTTGTCATGGCTGAAGGCAGTTACGTGGTTATCCTCGAAGAACTCCAACACGCCATTGACCGAGGGGCACATATCTATGCGGAGGTAAAAGGATTTGGCAATACCTTCGTAGGCGGTAAAAAAAATCAGGCAGATGTAAGGATTCACCGAGCTGAAAGAGCTATGAATGAAGCCCTGGAAGACGCAGGAATAATGAAAGATTCTGTTGGTTTAATTAGTGCTAATGCAAATGGATGTAAGATACAGGACGCCATTGAAGCAAAGGCAATCCAATCCTTATTTGGTGTAAATGGCAATCATATTCCCATTACTGCAATGAAATCGAATGTGGGGGAGTCTTATGGGGCTTCGGGCACCGCTCAGCTTATTTCCACTACGATGTCCATCAATACAGGTATCATACCTCATATCATCAATCACAAAGAAAAAGATCCGGAGATTAAATTGAATCTTATCTTAGAAAAACCTCTCAAAAAAGAAATCCAACACGCCATAATAAACAATATGGATTATGACGGAAATAATTCATGCTTGGTAATAAGCAAGTTCAGAAAATAAAAATTAGACATGTCGAAGAACACGACTTAAGCGTATGTTACAACGTTGAGTCTGTTTGTTATACTTCCGATGCAGCGACAAAAGAAAAAATTAAAAAACGCATACAATTGTTTCCCGATGGATTTCTGGTTGCTGAATTAAACAAGCGTGTCATTGGTATAATCAATAGCGGGTCAACAAACGAAGAAGACTTAACCGATGAGGCATTTAAAGATATGGTTGGTCATGTTGCAGATGGTAAAAATATCGTTATCTTCTCTTTGGCCGTTTTACCTGAATTTCGACGGAACGGTATTTCTAAAAAGCTGATGACGAAGTTTATTGAAATTTCAAAGACCTTAAAAAAGGAGAAAATTCTATTAATTTGCAAATCTGGTTTAATACCCTACTACCAAAAGTATGGCTTTTTATATGGTGGAAAATCGAAATCGAGACATGGGGGATTTGAGTGGCACGAAATGTATTTGCCACTATGCGTTAAATAGCGGGCAAACTATAGCTGCAAAGTTGCAAAAACGCCCAGAGAAGTATTAGGTTTGTTTTTAGGATAAACTTGACAAAAATTGATGTGACACTTATAATTCCAACATGCCTGAAATTAAAGAATTACAAATTGATTTAACAAGAAATATTATTTTTACAACCTGCTTAAATCTATTCTTTTTTTCTTGCTGAAAACGGCTATACCTACCACCTTAATTAAATACCGCTGACAAATAACCTATGTATAAATTATGAGCAAACTATTTGACAAAATAAATCTTGGTCAGATGACGTTAAAAAACAGGTTAATCATGTCTGCTATGGATCTGGGATTTACTTCAGACGGCACAATCAACGACAAGATTATCAATTTTTACGTAGAACGGGCAAAGGGCGGTGTTGGGCTTATTGTTGTAGGTGGTTGTTATCCTGAGATAAATGGCAAGGTTTGGAAGAGTATAATTGGACTAGACAAGGATGAATTTATTCCAGGGCTGAAGAAACTAACCGATGCTATTCACTTGTATGACGTCAAGGTAGCGGCACAACTCCTTCACGCCGGTCGAAGCGCTTCATCCTTTTTCACGAAAATGCAGCCTGTTGCGCCATCAGCGGTGGCATATAGAAGCATCAAAGAAGAACCCCATGCCCTGACAATCCCGGAGATCAAAACAGTTATAGATAATTATGCCGGCGCAACACTCAGGGCAAAAAGGGCCGGTTTCGATGCCGTGGAACTGCACGGCGGGATGGGGTATCTTATCAATCAGTTTCTCTCAAAGGCCACCAATAAACGCAATGATGAATATGGCGGAAGCCTTGAAAATAGAGTTCATTTTGCAAGAGAAATGATTCTCGCGATAAAGGAAACAGTCGGGAAGGATTATCCCATCATCTTTAGAATGTCAGGGGATGATTTTGTAGAAGAAGGGCTCAAGATAAATGAAAGTGTTGAAATTGCTAAAATATTGGTACAGGCGGGCGCTGATGCCTTTAATGTCTCTCCCGGCTGGCACGAGAGTAAAACTCCCATTATGGTGATGTCTATTCCAAGGATGGCTTATGCATATCTTTCCGCAAAAGTTAAATCTCAGGTTGCAGTTCCCGTGATTGCCTCAGTACGGATAAACGACCTCAAATTGGCAGAAGAAATATTAGATAATGAGCAGGCAGACATGGTGTCAATCGGTAGACCACTAATTGTTGATCCGGAACTGCCAAATAAATATAAAAATGGACAGTTTAATGATATCAGAACGTGTATTGCCTGCAATCAGGGGTGCTTTGATTCTTTATTAAACTTTAAACCCGTTTCCTGTACATACAATGCGACGGTGGGACACGAAGGTGAATATAAGATAACCAAAGCGGACAAACCAAAAAAGGTTGCAGTTGTGGGCGGCGGACCCGGTGGTATGGAGGCAGCCCGTGTCCTGGCATTGAGGGGACACAATGTGACGCTGTACGAGAGAAATAATCAATTGGGCGGTCAACTGCGATATGCCTATATTCCTCCAGGACGAGAAGAAATACAAAATATCATCACATATCTGGAAAGACAAATTTCAAAGCTCAAAGTAAACATAAAAATGGGAAAAGAGGCAGATTTGCAGACATTAAACGAAGAACACCCTGATGCAGTAATCGTAGCTACAGGCGGATGCCCAATAATGCTCAATCTACCCGGAATAAAAGGAGAAAACGTTTATACTGCCGGTAGTGTGTTGGAAGGGAAAGTAACAACAGGGAAGGACGTCGTTATCGTTGGCGGCGGAACGGTTGGGTGTGAGGTGGCTTTGTATGTGGCCAAACAGGGGGCAATGAGGCCGGACGTTGCCTGTTTTCTCCTTAAACATAAGGTACTTGACGCCAAAGATATTGTTGAATTTACTTCGAAGGGAAACAAGAATATTACGCTTCTGGAAATGAAAAAAAAGGTTGGTGGTGGATTTGGTTTCTCCACACGATGGGTTATCCTCAATGAGCTGAAAGATGCAGGGATAAAAGAAATAACAGAGGTAAAGGTAAAAGAAATTATAAATAACCAAGATGAAAATGGGCATAAAAATAGGGGGGTTGCGTACGAAAAGGACGGTCAGGAACATTTTATCAATGCTGATACTGTCATAATTGCAGTGGGATATAGTCCCAACAATAGCCTTCAAAAGCAGATAGAAGGAAAATTTGCAGAAACATACTTTATTGGTGACTGTATCAAGGTGCGCACTGCACTTGAAGCCATACACGAAGGATTCAAGGTAGCCCTAACGATATAGATTGGAGTTGTTGAATAATGAAAGACATCCGCATGAATCGTGGTGATGACTCGGGTTATAACCACATCGAATTTGAAGAAATTTTTGTAGATAATGGCAAGGCGGTTGGCATTATCTACATGAAAAAGCCACCGCGAAACTCTATCGGCTCGTGGCTTCTGGATGCTATTTATGACAAAATGGATCAGTATGAGGGTGATGATAAAATAGGCGCTATTATTATTGCCAGCAAACTTAGGGGCGTGTTTAGTGATGGCGCTGACCGTGATGAGCTTTTTGGTTCATGGATTTCTGGTTTGGTGGCTGAAAAAAATTATGAACGATTCCACCGTGCGCATGAGATGTTTGTAGAAATCGAAAACTGCAAAAAACCTGTTATTGCCGCTATTAATGGAATTACTATTGGTGCAGGTCTTGAGCTTGCAATGTTATGCGATTTGCGTATTGCATCTGAAATTGCGTTTTTTAGTTTACCAGAAGCAAAGCCAGAACTAAGTATAATTCCGGGTTTAGGTGGTACACAGCGGCTTCCTCGTTTTATTGGAGCTGCCCGTGCAAAGGAGATGCTATTTCTTGGCAAGATGATACGTGCGGAAACGGCTCTTGAGTGGGGTCTTGTAAATCAAATTTCACCGCATAAGGAAGTATTGAACCAAGCCGTAGAATTAGCAAAAACCCTTTTAGAGCGAGATGCAAGGGCGCTTAAAGAGATGAAGAAGTGTATTAACTATGCCTTTGATAGTGATATTTTAAAAGGTATCGAATTCGAAGTGGGTCTTTTTGCGGAAATGATGCGATTAAAACTCACGAGGGGAAAAAATCAATGAGGGTGTCTGTGTCTAAAATAGACTTATCTGTTAGTTTGTGTAATATCAAATTAACAAATCCAACCATCCTTGCGTCTGGGATATTGGGAACTACAAAGGCACTATTAAAGCGAGTTGCCGAGAATGGGGCTGGGGCTGTAACGATCAAATCCGTTAGCGTAGAACCCAGAGAGGGACACAAAAATCCTACCGTTATTACATTTGAAGCCGGGATGCTGAATGCTGTGGGTTATTCAAACCCGGGTGTTGAAGCAGCCGCCAGAGAATTTAAAGACCTTCAGGATGTAAGTGTGCCGGTAATTGCTAGTGTAATCGGTACTCAAAAAAAAGATTTTGTTCGAGTTGTTGAGGGTTTTTCTAAAACAAAATTTTCAGCAATAGAAATACCTCTTTCGTGTCCGCACACTCCCGGCTTTGGACTTCTAGCAGGACAAGGTACCCCGAAAGCCACATTTGAAATAACGTCTGCAGTGAGGCGGCTGACTAAATTACCTGTTTTTGTTAAGGTGTCTCCAAATATACCTGAGATTTGTACCATTGCAAAAGCGGCTGAGGATGCAGGTGCGGACGCCATTACAGCAGTTAATTCAATGGGACCGGGGATGATTATAAATATAGAAGCACAAAAACCAATCTTAAGTTTTAAAGTAGGCGGTATTAGCGGGGACGCCCTGAGACCTGTGGCTGTGAGGTGTGTGTATGATTTATACAAGGCGATAAAAATTCCAATTATTGGTGTAGGCGGGATTTCTACAGGACGGCATGCAATCGAGATGTTAATGGCTGGTGCGTCTGCTGTTGAGATTGGTACGGGTGTTTATTATCGCGGTGTTGACGTTTTTAGAAAAGTGTGCGGAGAGATGACTGTATGGATGCAGGAAAATGGTATTAAAAACGTTAAAAGTATTATTGGTGTTGCACATGATTAAAAGAAAAAAAATTAAACTGGTTTCATTTTCAAGCCGAGAGATTGAAGAAAAAAAGGCTGAACAGCCAGTAATGGTGAAAATCTGCAAGATTACAAAAGAGTCCCCTGGTGTAAAAATATTCTTTTTTGAGTCTGATGTAAAGTTTACGCCTGGGCAGTTTGTGATGGTATGGATACCGCTTCTTGACGAAAAACCATTTACAATTTCTTATTTTCAAGACAACATTTTGGGTATTTCTGTTTTGAAAAGAGGTTTGTTTACAAGTGTACTTCATAGTAAAAAGGTTGGAGACACAATAGGCATACGAGGTCCGTATGGCAGGGGATTTAACATAAAAACAAATTTGAATGTATGTGTTGTGGGAGGCGGAATCGGGATGGCATCTCTGACAACACTTGTGGATAAATTGAATTCTGTAAATAACAAACAAGGGCTAAATATAACTATTATACATGGAGCAAGAACTGCCGCAGAAATACTCTATCAGAAACGCTTCAGAGATATGAAATTGTGTACCGAAGATGGAACTGCCGGATTCAAAGGTACGGCTGTTGATTTATTTGAAAATTTAATAAAAAGACAACGTTTTGATACGGTTTATGCTTGCGGTCCCGAAAAAATGTTATACAAGATATTTGAATTATGTCAAAGAAATAAAACAAACTGCGAGGTGTCATTAGATAGATATATCAAATGCGGGTTCGGCGTGTGTGGTCAATGCGATTGCAGTGGTCGGCGTATATGTGTTGACGGGCCTGTTTTTAACATGGAAGAATTAAGCGAAATGAAGGACTTCGGTAAAATGACCGTTACAAAAACGGGGGAAAGAGTCATCTGCTAAATAATTCCAGCTAACAAGATTAAGGACTGGTAGGTTGCCGTACCAATGTTACAAATTCCATTGACTTCTTGGAATAAATATAGTACTTTCTGGTGCTTAGAGTTATATAATCATTGCATTTCTAATCTGAAATGCCCCCATCGTCTAGTGGCCCAGGATGCCAGGTTCTCAGCCTGGAGACAGGGGTTCAAATCCCCTTGGGGGTACTTTACACAAAAACTGTTGCAAAATGCAATAGAATACGAGTTATTTATTAGCTACGAAAGTTCATCCTCGATGTTCCTCTCTAATATAATCTGCTTTAACCACCCACTACTACTATGCTTATATCAAATATGTATTTAATAGATAGGGTTTTTATTTTTTTAAAAGAATGTATTATGGAAGATAGTGGAAGTTCGAGGATAAGATTATTATTGATGTAGAGTAGTTTTTGAGTAATAAGTCCTTATAAAGTAACGACTAAAATCATAAAAACATTTTAACTTAAAAGGATTTTTACGGTAGATTTTATGATTTTATCTATTCAAATCTGATATTGTCCAATAAGCATTCGTAATAATATTTTTAAGAAAAGTCTTTAAAAATGAAACCAATATGTTAGAATGTGCAGCTAGTGTTATACAAAACCGATAGGAAACTTAGGTAGAAAGGGGGATATTACAATGAATAACGTTTATAGTTGTGAAACGTGCGGATTGGTAACAACGGTTAAAGGTCATCTTTGTAAACCTAGGCTTGCTGAGAAGGTTATTACGTGTAGATTTTGTGGTACCATAACAGGCAATCCAAGACATGTATGTGCACCACAGACGGTTAATTTAAAGTATATTTGTGATTCGTGCGGTCGTCTTGCTTCGAAACGTGAACTTCTCTGCCGTCCTTCGCCTCTTGCAAAACCCAAGAAAAAAGCCAGAAAGTCCATTGTAAAAAAGGTAAAAAAGTCTAAGAAAAAGAAATAGGCGGGCATGTTTTATAATGGATAGATTTACGATTTGGCTGTAATTTCAAACCCAATACATGGTCTTATAGACTAATATTGCAAGGTGGCATTTCCATTTAAAGGTTTAATTGTTACTTATTAGGTGTGATGTATATTTGTTTTAAAGGTAAGAAGAAAAGTATATGTAATAGTGGTCGGGGCGAGAGGATTTGAACCTCCGACCTCCTGCTCCCAAGGCAGGCGCGCTAGCCAAACTGCGCTACGCCCCGTTTTTTGCATAGGTTTTAAGAAATCTACAGAAGTTTACATTATACGTAATTAATATTTAAATACAAGTAAAATAATATTGTAATTAAGTTATTGAAATAACTAAGGTTAGTGTCTATCAAAGGGAATAATCTAAATATTTGGAACAATCTTAAACGTAGGCGTGTTGAATGGTGTAATGTAATTTATATTTGTGAATTTTGTAGGAGTATTTAATGAGTGTTCAGCAGAAAGAAAGACCAAGGCGTAGAATTCTAAAAAAATATAGCGAGAAGACACTTTCCCTCAAAAATGTTTATGCGGACAAGGCGGAGAGGAGATGTCTTATGTGTGGGAAAAAGTTTATTAGCCGCGGCCCTCATAACAGGAGATGTCAGAAATGCAACCAAAAGATTGACCAAGCCGCAGAAAACACATTTTATATGCCAACTGTTTACAACAACGATGGTAGCGTGGGAGATTTTGTGCCTATAATTGAGTAAGGATTGTATATCTCAAGCAGAAACATTAAGAGGGGTTGTGTATTAGCAATTATACAACCCCTCTTTTGTTTAATATCTTGAGATTTTAACTCTGCAGGAGATTCTGAAATAAAAAATAATATTATATTGCCTGTATGCCGCTTTCGAGTGCTTGTTTGTTAATAGCAAACAAATCTCCCCGTTTCCCTTTTAGAATTATCTTCAATTGGTCCAATATTTGATTAGCAGAAAATAATTTTTTAGTTATAAGATAAGCACCTAACATGACAATGTTTGAAACTAACACGTTGCCTAATTTGTTGGCAATTTCTGTTGCTGGTACTTTTTGTATCCTTACGTCTGAATGATTTTTTAATTTAATCAGAGAAGAATTCAGAACGAGCAATCCGTCAGCTTTTAATATCCCTTTGAATTTCTGATAAGAGGGTTGGTTCATTACAATAAGAGTATCCGCTTCTTCAATAAGCGGGGAAAATATCTCTTCGCTTGAAATGATCAAGTGGTAGACGGCTGTTCCGCCTCTGACTTCGGTGCCATAGGAAGGGAAATATGTTACGAATTTACCACTTACCATAGCAGCCTGTGCAAGTAATTTTCCCAACAGCATCATTCCCTGTCCACCAAAACCTGCTAAGATTATTTTTTCTGTCATGATTTAGTTCTTATGTTCCCAATCTTTTACCACCCCCAATGGAAAGGTTCTTGTCATATCCTCATCTATATATTTCATTGATTCATTGGCATCCATTCTCCAGTAAATTGGACAAGGGGACAGTATTTCTATTAGGGAAAACCCCCGTTTCTCTATCTGAGTTTTGAACCCTTTTTCAAGCGCTTTTTTCGTCTTTCTGATGTTTTCGGGAGAGGATAAACTTACTCTTTCAAGATAACTACTGCCATCGAGGACCGCTAGCAGTTCGCATATTCGGATAGGATTCCCATAGTTTATTACGTCACGGCCTGAGGGAGTGGTAGCAGTCTTCTGCCCTAGCATTGTTGTTGGTGCCATCTGGCCACTCGTCATGCCATAGACGGCGTTGTTGACAAAGATAAATGTGATATTTTCGCCTCTATTAGCAGCGTGAATAATTTCTGCTGTACCAATTGCCGCCAGATCGCCATCTCCCTGATAGGTAAATACAACATGGTCTGGATGAACCCTCTTAATGCCGGTAGCAACAGCAGGTGGTCTGCCGTGAGCGGCTTCACACATATCAATGTCAAGGTAATTATAGGCGAGAACTGCGCATCCCACAGGCGCCAGTCCAATGGTTTTGCTTCTTATGCCCCACGTGTCAATAATTTCAGCTATCAGTCTAAGGACTATTCCGTGTCCACAGCCTGGACAAAAATGTGTAGGCGTATCCGTAAGTGTTTTTGGCTTTTCATATATGATTGTTTGCATATTACTTAACCTCGGCTAACTTTAATAGCGTATTGGCAACTTTGTTGTCAGGTACGATTTCAACTATTTTCCTTATTACTTCTAAAGATGTGGGCACTCCGCCGCCAGTCCTTCCATAAAAATGAACCGGACATCTACTTTCGACAGCTAGTCTTACATCCTCAACCATTTGTCCTGCACTCATTTCAACTGTTAATATACATTGCACCTTTTCTGATATCCTTCGTATGATTTCTTTTGGAAATGGCCACAATGTAATTGGACGTACCATGCCTACTTTAAATTTAAACTGCTGACTTTTTTTGACAACTTCCTTACATATTCTTGCTGATGTGCCATAAGCGACTAGAATAATATCAGCCTCATGAATGTTTATAGCCTCGTAACGAATCTCGTGTTCTTCAATCATTTTATATTTCTTTTGCAAGTGTGCGTTGAACTCTTCTAATTCACCCTTAACAGGATAAAACGATTTTATGATATTTCTTTTTCTGCCTTGAGCTCCCGTCAATGACCAGTTTTTGGCTGGAAGATTATTTTTTTGTTTCTTATAAAATTCCACAGGTTCCATGAGCTGCCCGATCTGTGCATCGCCTAAGATCATGACTGGATTCCTGTAGTTATCGGACATATCAAAAGCATCATAAACAAGGTCTGCCATTTCCTGAACAGAAGAAGGGGCAAGTACGATTGTATGGTAGTCGCCATGTCCTCCTCCCTTAACGGCTTGAAAATAGTCTGCCTGAGATGCAGAAATATCGCCTAGTCCAGGTCCACCACGCTGTATATTAATAATTACACACGGAAGTTCACTTCCTGCTAAATATGAAATGCCCTCTTGTTTTAAGCTTATGCCAGGGCTGGACGAGGATGTCATTGAGCGACCACCTGCTGCCGCGCTCCCATGTACCATGCTAATCGCGGCAATCTCACTTTCAGCCTGTATAAATGTGCCACCAACTTGAGGCATCCTTACTGACATATAGTTGATAAGTTCGTTCTGAGGAGTAATTGGATACCCATAATAATACCGACAGCCAGCTAATATTGCTGCCTCAGCAGCGGCTTCATTTCCTGTTAATAACTGTTTCATTGATTACCTTGATAATTATTCTTAATTCTTAATGATTTTCACTTCCACACCCTTTGGCAACGCAAGCCCATTTTCCTTCATAATAGCCTTCAGATTTGACATAACTGATATATTATAATCTCCCTTTTAATTTAAAAATATTTAGTATGGAGTGTAACTATGATGTTGTATATTTTAATTCATTCAGGGCAGGAATACGACCTTTAATTATAAATCTCTATAGCCACGTCTGGACACATTATTGCACACTTTTTACAGCCGTCACATTCTGCGTTTTCTCTGAACTTTACAGGGCGCAGTCCGTATTCGTTTATCGTATCAGATATTACCAACGAGTTGTTATGACATACGGGGACGCACAGAAGACACCCCTTACAGTAGTTTTCTTTTATTTTAATTACGGCCATAATTCGGCTGTCCACCCCAATTTAGTTTTTCGCGTAATACGCCATAAAAAGTTCTTGTGTCTGTATCAATCATCTGAACTTCAATATCCGAACGTTCAATCTTTATTTTATCACCCATTTCTAGCTCTGTGAAAACCTGGCCATCAACCGTGAAACCTGTACCATTTAATTGTGATAAAAGTTCCATCTCAATCTTAACATCTCCAGAAACAACCAATGGACGGTTTGTAAGAGTATGCGGACATATTGGCACAATAATGAATGTGTTTAAATCAGGTGTTAAAAGAGGCCCTCCCGCAGATAATGAATGTGCCGTTGAACCTAAGGGAGTTGATATAATTAAACCGTCTGCCCTATATGTTGATACATTTTCCCCGTTAATATTTAACTTTATAGAGATTAATCTTGACAGAGACGAACGAGAAATTACTGCATCGTTAATGCCCATGGATTCATCTATAATTTTATTAGCACGTTCCACACGGCATGAAAGGAGCATTCTTTTACGGATACGATAGTTTCCTGTAAATATTTTCTCCATAGATGTGCATACATCTTTTTCCATTAATTCAGCAAGAAAGCCAAATTTCCCCATGTGTACACCGATAATTGGTATCTGTTCTCTCCCGAGTCCTCGGCATGTAAAAAGAATTGCCCCATCTCCTCCAAATACCACAGCCATTTCAGCCTCATTTTTCTTAAATTTCTCTTCTTTGGATAAATCTATAATATCAGTAACAACATATTTCTCAAACCACGGTTTTAAACCTAAAATCGTGTCATGGATTTTTTTCTTACTCAAGTCACCTAAAACAAGTATTTTTTTCATTAATTTAAACAGACAGATGGTGCTTTCCTGTCTTGTTAAATGAATTGTGTATATCCATCAACTCAAGTGTTGCAATAAATTTATCAGCGATTCCATCTTTGTCTAGCCCTAAATTTTTTAATATTATATTTCGTGGCCCATGTTCGATAAAGTGATCTGGAATGCCCATCCTTACTATTTTGCTTGTGTCTTCCCTTTCGTCAGAAACTAACTCAAGTACTGCAGAACCAAAACCACCCATCAAGGCATGATCTTCCACAGTAATTATTAATTTGTGATTTCTGATTAACTCCAAAATAAGTTCTTTGTCAAGAGGTTTTGCAAACCTTGCATTAATAACTGTAACATCTATATTCTTTTCGCTTAACTTTTTTGCCGCTTGCAGACATGGATATACCATAGCACCATACCCAAGAAGAACACCATCTGCTCCCTCTCGTAGTATCTCGGCTTTTCCAATTTCAAACATTTTGTATTGCGGATTGAGTTTTTCATCAGGGATGTCGTCCTTGGGGTAGCGTATTCCCACAGCTTTACCTGAGTCTAAAGCAATTTTTAACATAGACCTTAACTCATTTCCATCTTTTGGCGACATTAAGATAATTTCTGGTAAATTACGAAGATAAGCAATGTCGAATACGCCATTATGCGTGGGACCATCGCTACCGACGATTCCTGCCCTGTCCATTGCGAATACAACCCCATTGCGCTGTAAGCAAATATCATGAAATACCTGATCATAAGCCCTTTGTAAGAATGTGGAATAAATAGCTACTACAGGTTTTAGCCCCGTTGCAGATAGTCCGTTGGCTAAGCCTACAGCATGTTGCTCGCAGATGCCGACATCATAAAAACGGTCTGGGAATTTATTGCCAAAAGAAGCGATACCAGTTCCATCGGGCATTGCAGCTGTAATACCAACGATTTTATAATCCGCCTTTGCTAACTCTATGAGAGTATCTCCAAAAACTTTGGTATAAGAAATTCTTTTCGGCTCAGTTACAGTCTGTCTAATCTTTCCATTGCACATCTCAAACTTACCGGCGCTGTGGTATTGTGTAGGATTCTGGCATGCCGGCTCAAAGCCTCTTCCCTTTTCAGTTATTACATGCAACAGTACAGGGCCTTGCAGGTGTTTAATATCATTCAATGTTTCAACTAATATCTGAAAATTATGACCATCAATTGGACCAAAATAATTAAACCCCAAGTCTTCAAATATCTGACCCGGTACGGCGCCTCTTCTTATTAGTTCTACAACATGCGCTAAGGTCTTTTCTACTGGTTTGCCAAATACTGGTAAAACGTTCAATAGGTTATGGACCTCTTTTTTTAGGTCGGTATATAGTGGAGTTGCCCTGATCTTATTCAAATATTTTGAAAAAGCGCCAACTGTATTAGATATGGACATTTCGTTATCATTTAGCACAACAAGTAAATTCTTCTTGAGATCACCCGCATAGTTTAATGCCTCCAGAGACATTCCCGCCCCTATAGCACCATCACCAACAACGGCAACAACATTCCTTTTGTATCCAAGAATTTCATCGGCACAAGATATTCCCAACGCAGCCGAGATTGCATTACCGCTATGACCGCAAGTAAATGGGTCGTAAATACTCTCGTTTTTATCGGGGAAGCCGCTAAGTCCTTTGTATTGCCTTAATGTTGGAAATTTTGATTTTCGGCCTGTGAGAATCTTATGAATATACGCCTGATGCCCTACATCCCATACTATTTTGTCTTTCTTAAAGTCAAAACAGTAATGCAGTGCAATTGTCAATTCAACCACACCAAGATTTGAAGAAAGATGCCCGGGATTTTTGGAAACAACATCTACTATGAACTCTCGGATTTCTGTTGCGAGTTTTGGGAGTTCCTCTATTTTTAACTTTTTTAAATCTTCCGGATATTCAACGCAGTCCAATAGTTTACCCATGTTTTATTCGCTTTATTTAATGTTTAAAAGGTGTTTAATTTGAATCGTCACTTTTTGTCGTTTTAATTTCAAAATCTCTGGTATGCAAAACTCCATTTTCGTCCTTGGTCATAACTTGAATCTTTTTTTCTGCATTCTCCAGCATAGCTATACACTGTTTGTACAGTTTAATTCCATTTTCGTATGCAGCCAAAGTTTCATCCAGCGGCAAATCGCCATTTTCCAATCGTACTACAATATCTTCTAATTCTTTTAATGCATTCTCAAATTTTATCTTTGCCATAGATTAATAACCATTATCTATTCAAATTTATCAATAAATTCTTTTGGAGGCGTTAGTTTTAGATAAAATAATTTCTTTATGACTACTTCAATAGCTCAACTACTGAGGATACAACACACCCTTTTAAAAATCGTGTTTTTAATTTTCGGCCGACAGTCAACCCTTCAGTTGATTTTATGGGCATGCTGTTTTCCATGTTTGTTGTAATAGAATAGCCTCTGCTAAGAACCCTTAGCGGACTTACGCTGTCCAATCTATTTGATAAACCAATCAGTCGTTCTCGTTCTAACTCTAATATGTGTTTGCCTAAAGAAACTAATCTTTGTGCAACTTCATCCAGCCCTTGCTGTAATCTGAGGAGTTTGTCAAACGGTTTCCTTAGTGAAACACTATTTTTAATTCCCTGCAAACAACTTTTTATAATTAATATTTTATTACATAACGATTGTATAAGTCTAGCCTTAATTTTCTCTAATGAATCTTTTAACTGGTCATATCGTGGGACAACAAGTTCGCCTGCCTCTGTAGGTGTGAGCGCTCTTTTATCTGCAACCAAGTCTGAAATGGTCACATCAATTTCGTGCCCAACCGCGGAGATAATAGGAATTTTTGAAGCATAAATACTACGCGCAACCACTTCCTCATTAAAAGCCCATAAATCCTCTAAACTTCCGCCGCCTCTCCCCACAATCATTACGTCAATATCAGGAACAGTATTTAAATCGTTTATTGCCTGGGCAATTTCCAGTGCTGCGCCTTCTCCCTGCACTTTTACAGGATAGATGATGATTTCTACTTTGGCAAACCTTCTGTTGATTACGTTTAAGATGTCTTTAATAGCGGCACCTGTTAAAGAGGTTACAATAGCAATCTTTTTAGGGAGTACTGGCAGTGGTTTTTTATGAGCAGGGTCAAATAGTCCTTCCTTTTCAAGTCGTTCCTTTAATTGTAAAAAAGCTAATTGCAGAGCTCCGATGCCTTTTGGTTCAATATTCTCAATGACTAATTGATATTGTCCCCTTAATTCGTACACAGTAACAGAACCATAAGCTATAACCTCCATCCCATCCTTTAGCTCAAATTTTACGCTGTTTGAAACAGATTTAAACATGACGGCTTGGAGTTGAGCATCGGCATCTTTAAGTGTAAGGTACACGTGTCCAGACGTGGGCTTTCTTAAATTGGATATTTCCCCTACAACCCATATACTAAAAAATTCATTTTCGAGTGAATTGCGTATCCTTCGGGTAAGTTCCGAGATTGTTAGCATCTTGGTTTTGTTTTTTGCAGTTCCAAATTGAAAAGGTAATGTGTTATAAAAATTCATCTAATCACCCGCTTTAATTTCAATTCTTTTTATGCTATTAGCTTTTCCCGTTTGGCTATCCACAACCACTTTTACGCCATTTATACGAACATCCTTTTCTGCTACATCAAATCGAGTGGGCATTTGTGTCACAATCGCCTTTAATACACAATCAATTTTTCTTCCCAATATAGACTCGTGCGGACCAGTCATGCCCAAATCACTTATGAATGCCGTTCCGTTGGGTAGTATTTTTTCGTCCGCAGTGGCTACGTGTGTGTGTGTGCCAACAACAGCGCTTACCTTACCATCCAGATACCATCCCATTGCAATCTTTTCAGAGGTTGCTTCTGCATGCATGTCAACAAAAACAATCTTTGTTTCTCTTGAGATGCTCTTTAGTATCTCATCAACTGCCCTGAAAGGGCAATCTATTGGTTTCATAAACACACGACCCAATAAATTAATCACACCAATAGGATTTCCCAGTTTAGAATTTTTTACAACATAACCTTTTCCGATTGCAAATGGCGAATAATTGTTTGGTCTAAGGAGACTCTTATTGGTTTCTAAAGCATGCAGTACCTCCTTTTTGTCCCAAACATGGTCGCCAGTGGTTATAACATCAATACCATAGGAAAGTAATTCATCGGCTATTTCTCCTGTAATACCAGCGCCTGCTGCAGCATTCTCTCCGTTTGCGATACAGAAGTGGATATTTTCTTTATCTATAAAAGGCTTTAATTTGTCTTTTAATATGATACGTCCCGGTTTTCCGACTATATCACCTATAATCAAGACGTTGATTAACATTAAGTTTTCTTTCCATATAGATGCTTAAATTTCTGTGTCAAACGTCTTTCGACGTCGGGCGGGACAAATTGACTTACACTGCCGCCAAGACAGACGGCTTCTTTAATTAATGTGGAATTTAAGAATGAATATTGTTCGCTGGTCATCACAAATACCGTTTCGACTTCTTTGTTTAGGACTCGATTTGTTAATGCTCTTTGAAATTCATACTCAAAGTCAGACACAGTGCGGATGCCACGCAGTATAATATTAGTCTTTTGTTTCTTGAGATAATCTACTAACATGCCATCAAAACAATCAACTTTGACATTTTTTAGTTTCTTGACATACTCCCGAATCATTTGCATGCGTTCTTTAACAGAAAATAGCGATTCCTTTAACGGGTTGCATCCCACCGAAACAATTAATTTGTCAAAAATAATACTGCCCCTTTTAATAACATCGAGGTGCCCATTCGTAACGGGATCAAATGTCCCTGGATAGACAGCTTTCCTCATCATTTTATTATACCTTAAAACCAAAAACGCCTTGTTCTTTTTTGCAATCCTTTAGGTGTTATATCGAACCTATAGGAACTATCGTCTCTAACAGGGTCCAATTCCAATGTAAGACTACCCACCCAATCGTGAAAATAGCGGGATAATACAAAATTTGTCTTAAGATTTTTAGGGTTTGTATTTGTATCTCCATTTTTGCTATTGTCTATTTCCATAGACTTTAAGTCGTATTTTTCTCCTGCTATCACACTCCATTTTTCACTGATCTGATAGTCAGCCGCAAGAATAACAGTAGAACTAATATCCCTGATAAATCTGTGACCAACAAAATATTGCCAATCTGGAGGATTGGCAATCTCAAAGCCTGAAGTAAGAACATCAAATTGAAGTTCTTCTGTATTAAATTCATTTCTTTCAGAAATAAACTTTACTACATCAGTTAGCTGGCATTGGAAATCTAAATTCACAAAATTGTCTTTTCTTACAATAATGCCATTTACACCCTCATTGTAGATGCCGTCGTTTGTTGGGAACATGTAATAGTCTACGTTAAAGTTAACAAAATCCACTGTTTTCTCAAGACCGGGTTCTCCTCGTTTCGTTTGTAAAGTATTTTTCACACCTACCACAGCGACTTGTGATGAATCCAACGCATCTATTTCATCGTATTGGTAGAATGAGTTAGGGTCCTCAGTAACGAGCGGACTGTAAGTATAACGCAACTCTGGAACGAAGATGTGACGTAAACGATTTATCTTAAAAAAATCATTATAAACACTATAGTTTTTCCAATGTGTTGAACTCCAATCAAACCCCATTGTACCAATAAAACGCCCACTAGCAGGCCCATTTGTTTCATCTACTGTGTTTGATGTGTCAATGCTTTCTGAGTATCCTGTACTCCTGCCTTCAATAAAAGGATTTATGTTAAAAACCCACGGCTTAAATGGCATACTCACACGGTCAACATTATCAACCCTTGCAAGTGGTTGTTGTTGAACTGTTTGATTGCTCTGATCTGGCTGATCGAAAGAGCTGTCAAAATAGGTTACTGAGGATTCTGATGTAAAGATAAGTCTGTTGTCCCAGATGGGTTCACCAATGATCCGATAAGTTGCTTCGGGCAGACGTTCTGCATAATGCTTTTCTCTCAATGAATCAATGGTTGTGTCAAATCCATTTAACTGCTCGTTAACCAAAAACGTTTTTGAAGTTGTATCATTAGTTTTTTGTAAATAAAGCACCGTTTCACGGTCTTTTTCTTCTTTAAATTCATGTTCAAAATATTCCCTTAGGAATCTTGGGTCACTTACGTACGAATACTCCATATCCAGACGCCAATCGTAAGGCAATTCCTGTCGGTGCCTCCAAAGGATTGTGCCACGGTCCTCATTTTCGATTGGAATATCTTTAATGTCAAAATCACCTTGATCTTTTATGTAGTACGTATCAACAAAGCCAAACATATCCTGTCCTTTATACTCGAAATCAAGACCTGTGCCAAGTCCTCTCTTTTGTAAATAATCAAGGTTTAATATTAGATCGCTCCAGTCTTTTTGTTTTCCACCAGTGACGGCGTATAAGTCCCAATCTGTTCTGATAAACGAGCCAAAACGCGAAGAGCTTCCAAGCTGCCAGTCTTGCAAGAGGCGGTCTTTCTTTCGCACATCAAGTGATAAATACGGGAAATAGGCAACGGGGTATTTGTCTATATAAAATGAATTACTGGAAGTGGAAACGATATTATGTTCGCCACTCTGAATTAACCGTATTTTTTTACCTTTAAAGTGATAGTGAGGATGTCCATATCCGCAGGTGCTCATTACGCCATTTTTGATTTCATATTGGCCTGTGCCTATTTTTTTAATTTCTTCTCCGCCAACATAGACAGGTAAACCTTCTAAAATTGATGTTTTGCTCTTTTTCGAATTATCTCTCATGTGGGGGGTATCGGTTGTTTTGTCTTTTTTTTGTTTTTGAACTGTTGTTTTTATTTGGCTATTAATTAGAATTCCCTTGTCTTCTTTAGTGTCTTCGAATATCTTGTCGGCAATTTGCACATCATTTTCACGACGCATCGTTACATTTCCTTCTGCATAAAATTCACTAAGAGTGCCTTCAGAATATGCGGAATCGTCCTGTCCATTTTGGTCGAACCATAAAATTACGTTGTCGGCATCTATAGTCATATCTTCTTTTTTAATTTTTACATTTCCAAGGGCGATAACGATACGTTTTTCTCCTTCCTGCCACGAATCAATATTGTCCGCGATAATATCTATCATTTCTTCTTTTTTGGTAGCTCCTGAAGTTGAGACCTTTTGAGGTTTTTCGGTGGACAAAAACTCTTCCATATTCTTCGAACGAGCTTCATTTCCACGAAGAAGAACATCCATCGCAGGCGCTTCTTCAAAAGTCTCTATAGGCTGTATGTCGGGATTGACCACTATGCCAGTCATTGTCTCAAATCTTAAATAAACCTGTTCGTATTTTTCATAGTTTTCATCTTCCAGAATGGTGATATTGCCTTCGCAATACACTTCTACAATTGCCTCTGTATATTGCGATGCCTCTGCCTCGTGAAACCAACAGACGGCTGTATCTGCTGTGATTTGAAATGGTCCCTGTAATATCCTCACATCTTTATTGGCAACAAATATGCGAATTCCATCTTTTTCCCACGTACTGATACGACTGGCTGACAGAGAAAATGGCCTTTGAGAAATATTCTTTACAGATAATAAGCTTTCCGCGTAACAGTATGCGTTTGCTAGCAACAATAGTAAAATGCATAAAGGGACGTACAATTTTTTTGTTAATAAAAAATTCAAAATTACAGCCTCGAAAAGAAATTTTTTACGTGACTAATTACGTAATCCTGTTCTTTTTGTGTAATCTCGGGGAAAATAGGTAAGGCTAATGTTTCATTTGATGCTTTTTCAGACTCTGGCAAATCACCTTTTTTATACCCTAAATATTCAAAACACTTTTGTAAATGAAGGGAAAGTGGATAGTAAATGACAGTTTCTATATCCTGTTGTTTGAGATATTCCATTAGTTTGTCTCTATGTGGTGTTGCTATGACATATTGGTGAAATATATGAGTATTATAGGGTTCTATTTTAGGCAATCTAATTGGTATCCCTTTTAGGTGTTCACTATAATACGAAGCAATTAATCTGCGCTTTTCAGACCAACCACTTAAGTATTTTAGTTTTACAGATAAAACAGCTGCTTGGATAGCATCCAGTCTTCCGTTGATACCGATGTATGAATGATAATATTTTGGTTTAGACCCATGTACTCTTAAAATTTTAATAAACGCTGCTAGTTCACTGTTATTGGTTGTTACAAGTCCACCATCGCCATAACCTCCAAGATTTTTTGAGGGATAAAACGAGAAACAACCTATATTCCCCATAGTGCCGGCATTTTGGCCTTTATAAATAGACCCTATTGCCTGTGCGGCATCTTCAATAACCATTAATTTGTTGGCACGTGCAATATCGAGGATGGCATCCATGTCAGCGCACTGACCGTACAGATGAACAGGTAAAATTACCTTTGTTCGTTTATTTATCGCAGGTATAATCTTTTTTACATTGATATTATAAGTAGATGGGTCAATGTCTATAAATACAGGAACTGCCCCCAAACGTGCAATAGACCCTGCAGTTGCAAAAAATGTAAAAGGGGTTGTAATGACTTCGTCACCGTTTTTGATCCCGCATGCCATTAAAGCTAATAATATTGCATCTGTGCCAGAGGATATCCCGATGGCATGCTTTGTATGACAAAACTTTGCTATGCTTTGTTCGAAAGATTCAACAAAAGGACCTAAAATGAAAGACTGGTTGGCCAGCACCTCCAAAACAGCTTTATTTATTTCCTCTCGTATGCTTTCATATTGTCGTTTTAAATCTAGTGAAAGTACTTTCATCAATGAAATGATACTGTCGTCTAATTAGATAAATATTAGTTCATAAGTTTGCTAAACTACAATATTTGCATCAACAATGGCCTACATTATATTTACAGATTTTAGATTTGTCAATCAAAAAAGGATTTCATGTCATTTAGTTTGACAGTCGTGACCGTGAAAAAAGTCCTTATAAAAAAGGAAGATAAAAAGGATAGAGAATGGTTCACAGTGCCGCATCCTCAGACGGTTATTTTTACAGCAAGCAGTAAAAATTCAGTTCTAAGTTTATAACTAGTATTTATTTGCATAAACTAAATACTTATGCTATGATTCTTCGCCAGTTTTATTAACGTTTTAAGGAATAATTATGGTTATAGCAACCAGAACAACCTTGATGCCGAAGAAGGACGTTTTTCTTTCTTGGTTACGTGTTGGTAAAACTAAAAACATATCATTAACACACACGTAATAAACCAGATTGTTTCAGAAAAGATTAAAAGCAGTAGATATTTTCTGGCTTTGTATTGATCAACACCCACCGCCATTGTTTTCTTTGTGTCAATAAAATGCTGCAAACCACGATTTACTTATTGTTGCTTAATCAGGTTAAATACTGTTTTTTACATTAAAAAACCAAACAAACGAAATGAGTAACGTAAACTGTCACGATTACCGAAAGCGTATTTTAAAAACAAAGAGACCTAGAAAAGGAGGATACAAATGGTCGAATTAAAGCTTTATTATGCTACTAATCGTAATCATGTTGGTGACCAGTGGGAACCTGATAAATATGGTTCAAGTTTCAGCATGGATGGTATTGAAAACCTGCGATTTGGAAAAGTTACCTTACAAGCAGATAAACAAAAGATAGAGGACTGTTTAAATGCAGAAGTGTCTGACAAAGGTAAGGGAGACGGTATAAAATTGTCCAGTTATCTGGAACAACAGTTCAAAAGCACCGGACATATCAAAGCATTTGAAGAAGAATTAACAGCGGAGCCACCAAAGTATGGATCCAAAGATATGTTTGAAGAAATAAAAGATAGAATGACTGAGTGTACTGACACAGTAATATATATTCATGGGTATGCTGTTTCGTGGTACGATGCAGTTGCCAGCGCACTTTCCTTGCAACTAATGCTTAATAATAAAGACGAAAATATAGAGAATCAGGAGGTTCTGGTAATTTTATTTACATGGCCATCGGATGGAAGGTATGTTATTTCTAAAAATGTAACATCTGCCGAAATAGAAAACCAAAAAAGGCACATGAGTGCATACAGGTCCGACAGGGCAGAAGCAGAGGGTTCTGCCAGGGCATTTGCCAGAGGCATTCTTAAACTTGTGGAATTCTTTAAAGAACTTAAAGATAGACAGGAAATATGTGGCCAGAGTATTCACTTACTTTGTCATTCGATGGGAAATTATGTTTTACAGAATGCCTTGCCATGGATTGAAAATTATACCCCGTCTTCATCTTTACCACGTATCTTCGAACATATTTTTCTTTGTTCTGCTGATGTTGATGATAATGTCTTGGAAACAGGACAACCTATGGGAACTCTCCATCAACTCGCATATAGTGTAAGCGTGTATTGTAATCGTTGGGATAAGGCGTTGTTGCTAAGCGATATCCTTAAAGGTAATCCAGATAGGCTTGGTACAAATGGCACCGCAACAACAGCATCTGTTCATAAGAAAATCCATCAAATTGATTGTACCTCAATCATAGGTACTGAACACAGCTACTATATATATGGTAAAACAAACCGGGACATACGAGTGAGTATTGCAAGCATAGAACACAATGACCTGGAAAAGCGCCAGCGTAAGCAAGTAAATAACCTTAAAAATGAATGGCAGTTGGTGTAATCTGCCATTAAGCAAAGTATCTTAAGATACTAAGAATTGTCAGAAACTTCTGAAGATGTCACGTATTAATAGCGCCTCGTATGCGCCTGTAAATAGTGCTAATACCGGTTTAAGATTTCCGAACTCAAACATAAATTTATCTCCAAAGGATAACGGCAATGGGTAATGCAATAAATATGATTAACGGAAATTCTGTTCCGCAAAAAACATGTACTGACGAAAAGGTTACAGTATGGACGAAAATAATTTTGCCAGCGATTATGGGTTTTCTTATTCTCAGTATGTTTGTGATACTGGTTATTTACTGCCAAAGGTACAACGATTTTTCACATCCCAATCATTCATATCTGGTTTTTAAAATAACGCTCGAACAATTAATCCAGATTGTCAACTTCGTATTCATCGTTTCTGCATTTGTATTCTTCATACCAGTTAGTTTTTATCTTTTCGTTTATAAGAAAAGGAGTCTATTACAACAGTCAGTTCACAAAGAAATAAAACGTATCTACCCTGACTATAGTCCCGAAAATATAGACGCACGATTCAGTCGTGTCTTTAATGAAAGCGATTATATAGTGCCGATGCTGTTTTCTACGGTAACAT
>JAHFOX010000041.1:13452-17315 GCA_023261445.1 Planctomycetota bacterium | reverse complement strand
ATTTGTGTGAATTCGTGGCTAAACAGTTACTTTTCAATTGCTCGTAAAGTGGAATTTCGTCACAAAACCGCTTCGCCCGTCATAATTCCATTCATACTTATCCTCATTGAACCGATGTGTAGTTGCCTTTCCCATGTCCAGTGTTAAATCAAATTCCTTTGACCAGATCGAAAAATTCTTATTCACAATCTGGGTAGGCTTACCGGAATCACCCGCACCATGCAACAACTCGATGTCCAGCGTTAACCTATCGGCTACAATGGCTTTTTTACGCCATTCAGAAGACTCCACCTGGATAGGTAAATACCTCACGGTAATCCTCTCCGATGGAACTTTGGCAAAGTCAAAAACACGATTTTGGAAAATGTCCAACAATGCGTTTTTCTGAACAGCCGAGGCTTTTTTATCGTCAATGTAAAATACAATCCAATTTTTATCCGGGGTTGCCGTCAAATCTGTTATTCCTATTACCGTTTGACCGTCTAAGTTATACTGCCCATAGTTACCTTTTTGAATATGAAAAACGCCTGCAATTCTGCATGTTTTGTTATGAGTCGGCTCGCTGCCAAAAAGACACGGGCAGCCGGGATTGCAGGTACACCCCTCAAAATACTCGCCCTCAATTGACCACTTTGGGTCTGCAAAAACAACACGGGAAACACTGCAAAGCATCATTAAGGCAATTAACCCCGTTAATAAATAACTGAATTTTTTCATCTTTTCCTCCTTTTCACGTCTATTCTTTTGGGTTTAATATTTTTATTTTGTTGACATAATACATAAATATTTATATATCTACAACATGAAATTTATAAACAGCCGTAAAAAAAAGACCGCATATAGACGGTATATTCCATGTTAGGGAGCGTAAATCACTAACCTATTTCTGAAGCAACTGTCCTTGTAAGGGTGCCCAATTCACGCATCATAAGGATGAAAGAGAAGAAGCAGATCGAACGTCAGTATCTGGAAATCGTTCGCCGGGCACTGGATGATTTTCCTGTGGGGGATATCAAAGATACCGACGAACGGCCTGACTTCCTTGTTAACTCACCTGAATGCGTCCTCGGTCTCGAGATCACTCGAATTTACCGCAATGCTGAACCCGGTTCACCACCGCCACAATCGCAGGACGCTGAACGGGATCGGGTCGTTGAACGAACTCAGACGCTTGCCGAAAACCGCGGCTTGTGTCCCTTGATTGCGGATGTATACTTTGATTCCCAATGGACGATCGGCAAACAAGACCGGGATTCAATCGCCAAATCGCTTGTTGATCTCGTCGCTGCTCATTTGCCCGCGACCGATGAACATCTGACTCTTGAGAATCGACATCCTCTAACTGCGGAATTTCCACCGCAAGTCGAGGCCATTTCAATGTGGCGATTCAAATCCCTCAAATCCCATCTTTGGCAGGTCGGCGATGCCGGAATTGTGAATGAAGATTTCGCGCCGGAACTACGGCGAATAATCATGGACAAGAATGCAAACGTTCCGGTCTATCGCACAAGATGCGACAAGTGTTGGCTCGTGATTGTCGCCGACTGGCGAGGCCCTTCCGCGTTCTTCGAGATATCGGACAGAATGTCTGGTGAATCTTACGAAACCGATTTCAATCGGGTATATTTCCTTGATGGTTATTCGGGCCATGTTGTTTTATTGAAGACGCACGCCACTGTGAACGCCCCCCTAACGAACAACTGCACCGGAGCCGCCGATCCGGGGGTAAAATGGGGTCACCTATTCCCCTAATTTTAATTCTGACAATCCCGACTGATTCCTTTGGATTACATTGGAGTTGACTACGTTTTGACTACATGTTGAGTACAGTAAAAAAGTTTTAGAACTAAGTCAAGAAAATGTTAATTATGGTTTTTTGGTTGACTTAATCTATAAAAAGCGTATACAAAATGGGAAATGAGGGTGTATACCCTGAAACTAACATCAATAATCCTGGCCTTCTTATAGCTGGATGCGTATCAACACAATCAAAACTGAAACGTAAAACAATTGACGTGTATAACACCAAAGAACGTTTCTAGAAACATCTCAAGGCTAATAGGGTCCATACTGTACTTAGAGTAAGATTTTAGAAAGGATGATTAATTATGTCAACATGTCCAAGATGTGGCTTAATAAGTCAGAAAAACGATACAATGTGTGATTGTGGATATGCGTTCATAGATGATCATGGACAACCTCTAAATCGTTATCTAAGTGCAAAGCGACTTAATGATAGAATTATAGACCAACTTATTGGCATGTGTAAAATGACTATATCAGATGGCATTGTAACCGCGCAGGAAGCACAATACTTGGCTCAGTGGTTGGAAACAAATAAAAGCATTACTTCTGTATGGCCTGCAAACATTTTAACAGAGCGTATAAGGGAAATGTTAGCAGATAATGTTATTGATGAAGAAGAACGCAAAGAATTATTTGAAATCCTTTCAAGCACTACAGGCGGTTCGCAGCCAGTTAATATGTCTACCACACTTCCTTTGGATAAACAAGAACCTGAGATATTTTTCAATGATAAACAATTTTGTTTTACTGGGAAATTTGTGTATGGTACACGCAAACAATGCGAATCAGAAGTTACCGAACGTGGTGGTTGATGCAATTCTAATCCAACACAGAAAACAGACTACCTCGTAATTGGCTTAATTGGCAGCACTGATTGGATTCACTCTACACATGGAAGAAAAATAGAATATGCAGTCGAATTAAAAAACAAAGATTTCCCGATTGCTATAGTTTCAGAAGAACATTGGACGAAATATCTTGACTCCTGAATTTTAGATTAAATAAAAGGAGATTTGTAAAATGGGTATATTTGACTGGTTTAAACCTAAAATAATAAAAATAGAAGATGATAAAATATTTGAAATAGATATAGTTGGCGAATCTCATTATCAAGAAGCATTGGAAATGATTTGTGGAGGGTATACAGAAGAAGGACATAAACTACAAATTGTTGCTGAATTGATTTATGAAGACGAAAACGAATATGATAACAAAGCAATTCGCATAGATATTAAAGGCGACACTGTCGGCTATTTAAGCCGAGAAGATGCAAGATTATATCGTAAAAGAATGAAAGAATTAGGCTATGAAGGCAATACTGTTGGTTGCCAAGCTATAATTATAGGGGGCTGGGATCGCGGGGGGAATGACAAAGGAAGTTTCGGAGTTAAATTATACTTTCCAAAAACCTTTTATTGGGGAAGAGGTAAATGGGTAACACAAAATGGTGAAACCATACCTGGTGATTATTGTCCAGTTGAATTACCCAAAAAGGATAAAGGAGAGGTAGGGCGGTTAGTTTTTGAATTTAGAAAAGCAGAGCCTAAAAATAAGCAATCAGACGAAGCAGAAAATTCACAAATAAAATCATTTTTCATATCAACCAAATCAGATACTTCACAATCTAAATTTGATACTATAAAACATCTAATAAAGGAACGTCGTTATGAGGAAGCAATAAGAATACTTAAAAAGAATGTTTCTTACACCGAATCGACATCTCGAAAGAAAAGCGAAGGTGTTGAAAATTGGCCTTACTCTGAACTTGCAAAAATTTACCGCAAGATGAAAGACTATAAATCTGAGATAGAAATCTTAGAGCAATACTTAAAGCAGCAACATTCACCTGGGGTTGCGCCCGAAGAGCTAGCGCAAAGACTTATTAAAGTATATGAGTTGGCAGGACAAATTGAGATTCGTTACAATAACGAAGACCCCATTCTCTATCATAAAATAAAAGGTATTCCAATTGATAACCTAGACTGTTTTCAAAGAACTGGCGCAATAGTAGACGTTGAAACAACTGGCCTAGATGTTAAGATTGATGAAATAATAGA
>JAHFOX010000041.1:0-13352 GCA_023261445.1 Planctomycetota bacterium | reverse complement strand
CCATTCTCTATCATAAAATAAAAGGTATTCCAATTGATAACCTAGACTGTTTTCAAAGAACTGGCGCAATAGTAGACGTTGAAACAACTGGCCTAGATGTTAAGATTGATGAAATAATAGACGAATATCAAGGACTGAGAGAACCAGATTGTGATATTGACAGAGGCGCATTCAAGAAACATGGTCTTACCTTAGAAAATTTAAAAGGAAAATGCTTGGATAAAGAACGAATAATAAATCTAATTGAAAAAACTGATATGTTTTTTGCTCACAATGCAAGTTTTGATAGAAAATTTTTAGATCGATTATTCCCAACGGTATATTATAAACAATGGTATTGTACAATGGATGGTATATCTTGGTTAAATAAGGGATTTGCATCTAAAAAACTTGAAGAACTTTTAAAAGCCAACAATATAGAAAATGAACAAAATCATAGAGCACTTTCTGATGCGAAGGCAATTCTTTCTCTTATTTCTAAAATAGATAATAGCACAGGTGAATATTATTTATTAGAGATTATCCAAAGTGGTTTTCTTAATTGGTGATACTTACTCTAGATAATAAAATGTTACTTATTTTCTATTGATGCAGTTTCCACTTTCAAGGGTTACGAAAGAGGTAACAGGACGGGAAATGAAGCTGAAAAATAAAGATTATTGATAATGAAATTGAGAAGGGAGGAAAAGAGTTTAAGGAACTGTACTGGAGAACACAGGAGGATTGAGGGGATACTTCCCATATTATTATTGGTGCAAAACAAAAGCCTATCTTATTTGACAAGCGTCTCGGTTGTCCTATGTCTAGTTTTCATTCCACTTTGTGTTTACAAACACATAAGGTGTACGGTTTGACACAATATTGCCCAATAGCCTTTATTTTCTGATGAGAGGAACGAATCTGACAGGAATAACAGACTCTTTAATAACTTTCGACGAAACATCTTTGGCAATCAACATAAGATCCTGCACTTCATACACTCCGCCAACCGGAATAACCAGTCGGCCGCCTGGTTTGAGCTGGTCAATAAGAGGCTGGGGAATATGCTCTGCGGCTGCTGTAACGATAATCGCACCAAACGGGGCATGTTCTGACCACCCCTTATAACCATCGCCAATTTTAACTTCAACATTATCATAGCCCATCTCCTTTAATCGCTTACTTGCTTCTTTGCCAAGTTCTTCCACGATTTCTATTGTATATACCTGTTTAACAAGTCTTGCAAGGATTGCCGCCTGATAACCTGAACCCGTTCCTACCTCCAGCACAACATCTTCCTTTCCCGCATTCAACAATTCTGTCATGAACGCTACAATATATGGTTGAGAAATTGTTTGTCCAAAACCTATAGGCACAGGCTGGTCATAATAGCTATATGCACGATTTTCTTCAGGTATAAAAAGGTGACGAGGCACCGCCTCCATAGCTTCCAATATCCCTTTATCAATTATACCACGGCGTGAAATCTGCTCCTCCACCATCTGTTTCCGCTGGCGTGCAAAAGCATCTTCGTCCGTCACTCTATCCACACCACCCATAGCCGAGATTGTACTCTTATTAAACATTAAAAGGATAACCAGTGTAATAACAATAGCCGCAAAAGAGGTTATAAAAATAATAAAACTCGTGTTCATACACTTTCTATTCATGGTGTAACTATAATAGAAACATCTCCCCTTTCATGTACTTCACCTATTACTTCAACTGTTACTACGCCTTTTCCCCTGAGTTTTGTGCATAGCATCTCCACTCTCCCTTTTGGCAACGAAATAAGCAACCCGCCAGAGGTCTGGGCATCAAACAAGACGTCCACCAGTTCCTTTCGCACTTTAGGGTCTATTCTAACAGCATCTTTTAAATATTTTTTACTGAGCTTTGATACCCCCGGTATCAATCCCATTTTGACATAGCGTTCGCAATCCTCAAATATCGGTATGCGTTCGGCAAAGAATGATAACGTAATCTTGCTTGCCTCTGCCATCTCATAAGCGTGGCCAATCAGCCCGAAACCCGTAATATCCGTACAGGCGCTGACCCCTACCTCCAGCATTGCATCAGAAGCTGCCTTGTTCAAACAAACCATGCTCTTTGTGGCAAGGCTTATATGTTCCGCAAGAACTTTATTGGCTTTAATGGCAGAAATAATCAACCCCGTGCCAAGAGGCTTTGTTAAGACAAGCACATCACCTGCCATAGCGCCAGCATTAGTCACAATTTTATCAGGATGGATAATCCCAGTGATAGATAATCCATATTTAATCTCGTTGTCCTGAAGTGTGTGACCACCCACTAAGGCAGCTCCCGACTCATTAATCTTGTCTGCACCGCCTTTGAGTATTTCCACCAAAATATCCCTATCCAGTAATTTTAAAGGATAGCAGAGGATATTCATGGCTGTGAGGGGTTTGCCACCCATAGCGTAAACATCACTTAAGGCATTTGCTGCGGCAATCTGACCATAATCATACGGGTTGTTAACTATCGGAGTGAAAAAGTCAAGGGTCTGAACAAGCGCCGTATCTTCGCTTATCTTATAAATGCCGGCATCAGCAAATGTTTTTGGACCAACCAATACACGTTCATTTGGATATTCGGGCAAGTGATTGACTACATACGCCATGTCTTCAACGGGGATTTTGCCCGCTCAACCACCGCATGTAGCGTAATCAATCAATCGCTTTTTCCCCAACGCCATAGGTATCACCCCCCTTCTTTATCTTATATGCTACTAATTTATAAGATTATCCTTTTATTCCACTTTTTTCAGACCACCTCATTGAAACCACGAGGTAGACGACTCTTTGGGATTGAATTTGGCGTGGCATTCGTCACAGCTATTTACAACTTTAAAAAAGGCTGCCGTGGCCCTGTCTTTATCCATTTCCTGGCATGCGCCTATTAACTCCAGGGCACTCAGGTGAAATTCAACATCAAGGTTCACAAATTCTACTGGCAGGGCATTCTTATTAGCGCCTGTAAATGCAACCGGGCTTGCCTCTTTAAGTTTTTTGGTATCCTGTTTAATAGCCTCCCAATCCTGCTGATTAATTGACGTTGACAAATGTTTCAGCAGCACCTTAATATTCTTCATATGCACTATAAAGCCCTGTTCATTCTTGATAAAATCGTGCCCCCCGACTGGCGTCGTCTCAGCTTGTTTCTTTTCGGCAGAACCAATTTTCGTTTCCGTCCTTTCCGATTCTTTTTTACTGCAACCAAATAAACATACTATCGAAACTGCTACAATAATAAATCTTTTCATCTGAAAATTTCCAAACCATAATGACCAAAAGATCAATAATTAAGAATTTATTAATACAAAATATAAAGTCGAATACTAAACGTTTTTCTTTAAAAAATCAATAGAAATGGATATTGACTACAGTATTCCCAAAAATTTCCCGATCTTCGCAAAACACTCAGTAGCCCATGCGAAATCATCTTTGCTGTGTGCAGCAGAAAGCATTACTCGAATACGCGCCTTGCCTATGGGCACCGTGGGATATCCTATTGCTTGGGCAAAAATACCCTCCTCAAATAATCTCTGGCTAAAATCCTTAGCTATCTTGGCATCTCCTATCATTACTGGAGTAATAGGCGTTTTTGTATTACCAAGGTTAAATCCTATTTGCTTCATTCTGCCCTGAAAGAATTTGGTATTTTCCCATAGTCGTTTTACAAGAGCATCTGAGGCACTGAGGGTATCCACTGCTGCGATACAAGCCGCCACATCGGCGGCGGTTACTGCGCTTGAAAAGAGGAATGAGCGTCCCTTTTGTGCCAGATAATCCGTTATCCTTTTACTCCCTGCAATATAACCACCCACAACGCCAAACGCCTTTGACATCGTACCGACCTCAATATCAACCTTGCCGTGCAAGTTGAAGTGGTCAACAATCCCCCTGCCACCTCGTCCCAACACTCCTTCTCCGTGTGCATCATCAACCATGATAACTGCCCCATATTTATTAGCAATCTCCACAATCTCAGGCAGCGGCGCTATATCCCCCTCCATACTAAAAACGCCGTCAGTAATAACAAGTTTACGTCTTGTGTTCTTTTCATCTGAAATTTTTGCTTGCAGGTCTTGTAGATTACAATGCCTGTATCGTACAACTTTTGCCTTTGAAAGACGACATCCATCAATGATACTCGCATGATTGAGTTCGTCAGAAAAGACGATATCACCTTCGCCTGCAATTGCGGGAATAACCGCAAGGTTTGCGCAAAACCCGGATTGGAAGGTTATAGCACTTTCTACTCCCTTAAAGAGCGCAAGTTTTCGTTCAAGTTCTTTGTGCAGGGTCGTTGTGCCTGCAATAGTCCTCACTGCCGCAGGACCGACACCATAAGTTTCAATTGCCTTTTGAGCCACAGATTTTAATACAGGATCGTTTGCAAATCCAAGATAATTGTTCGAGCAGAGATTTAATACCTTCTTTCCGTCCACCGTAATCCATGCGCCCTGCGGCCCTTCAATCGTGCGGATGTTAATCAATAGTCCCGCATCTTTCAGTTTCTCTAATTCTTCTGTAACAAAATCAAGTTTATCCATACAACTCTGCCTTTATCTTTAGCCACGAATCAACACAAATCTTCACAAATACAAACAAGAAAGTTTTAAGAAAAAACTGCGTAGGGGCATCGTGCCCCTACTATTTTGTATCTTCTCGTCCGTGTTTATTCGTGAAAATTCGTGGCAAAAAAACATCTCTAAACATTCAAAATCACCTTTCCGCACTTTCCATCCTTCATGAGTTTTATACCCTTTTCATAGTCCTTTAACGGAAATCGGTGGGTAATGACGAGGGTCGGGTCCACAAGTCCACTGGACAGGAAGCGCGACGTTTTGTGCCATGTGGAAAATATTTTACGTCCCGTTATCCCATAAATGCGTATCTTTTTGAATACAACCTCTTTGTTCAAATCTATACTGACGCGCCTTTCATAAATACCCAAAATGGAAATCCTGCCGCCAGGGGTAACAGATTTTAGGCCTTGATTCAGCGCCTGATTATTTCCTGATAATTCAAGCACAACGTCCACTCCGTTATTTTTCGTAGCTTCCATGACAATTTGTGTAACATCCTGCTTTCTGGGATTGACAGCTATATGCGCCCCCATTTTCTTGCTGATTGCCAGCCGGTAGTTATTGGGGTCGGAGACAATAATCAGCGATGCCCCACATGCCTTTGCAATACCTGTGGCAAAAAGTCCAATCGGTCCTGCGCCAAGAATCAAAACCGTCTTTGCCGAAACATCTTCAGCCAGAACGGTATCAACGGCATTCCCAAAGGGTTCCTGGATGGTTGCCCACTCGTCGGGAATATTTGGGTCGTTTTTCCACAGGACGTGTTCAGGCAAAACGAGAAATTCGGCAAATGTACCGTCATGGTCAACCCCCAACAACTTGAAATTCCTGCAGACCTCTGCATATCCGTTATTGCACTGGTAACATTTTCCGCAACTTAGATGACTTTCAGCAGAAACCTTTTCATCAATATTAACACGTGTTACCTCGTCGCCAATCTTTGTAACGGTGCCAACAAACTCATGACCGATAATGCGTGGTGGCGTGAATCGGTGCTGTGCCCAGCGTGTCCAGTCATAGATATGCACATCCGTCCCGCAGATCGAGGCAATCCTGACCTTAACAAGCACATCTCTAAGACCAACCTTTGGTATAGGTGCTTCTTTAAACTCCAAACCTCTATTCCGTTTTGTTTTAATGACTGCTTTCATAACTAATATTTAACCATTATTAGAAAATGGCTAAATAGTTTTTATCCGATCTGCATCGGTTTTCTCAGAAGGCCAGTAATAGGCGTCGGGGGTGTTACGGGCGCCAAAAATAGCCGTACCAATGCGCACCATGTTTGCCCCTTCCTCAATCGCTATCTGATAATCTCCCGACATGCCCATGGAAAGATACTTCATTTGTACATTGTCAATGCCCTCCTTGACAATGTTATCATGTATCTCTTTTAGCACCTTAAAACACTTATGAATCTTTACTTCGTCCTTCGTAAAGAGGCCAATGGTCATAAGCCCATAGATTTTTAATGTATCGTATTTGGCGGTCTGTTTGACCAAGGTAATCGCCGCTTCAGGTGAAATGCCGTATTTACTTTCCTCATGAGAGGTATTTACTTGAATCAGGATATCCATGGAACGGCCCTCGTGCTGAAGTCGTTGGTCTAATTTTTCTACCAGAGACAACCTATCAACAGAATGTATCATATTTGCAAATTTGAGGACATCCTTGACCTTATTGGTCTGCAGATGTCCGATAAAATGCCATTCTGCATCCTCGTCTTTTAGCACCTCATATTTTTTCAACGCTTCCTGAATCTTATTTTCTCCAATAATACGCCCGCCCGCTCTAACAGCTTCTCGTATGCGTTCCGAATCTACAGTTTTAGTAGCCATAACAAGAACGATATCCTCTGGTTTTTTACCAACCTTTATGGCGGCATTTGCAATGTTTTGTTTTACCTGTTCTAAATTCTCCTTAATTGACATAAAATCTCCTTAAACACTTAACCAGGACACGGAGAAATAATCAGGATTTTTCTTCTGAATTTTGGATTCTGATTTCTGAATTCTTACCTTCACGTCCTCTGGTTTTTCCTTTCTAACAATTCTTTATACAGACATTCTGTTTTTGACACAGCATCTTCTATACTAAAACACGCCTTCAACCGTTGATACCCATTCTCACTCATCTGTTTTGCAAGAGATTGGTCTCTTAAAAATTTAACAATACCATTGGCTAATTGTGCAGGATCTCTGGGCGGAACAAGTATCCCTGTCTCCCCATCCAGAACAACCTCTGGAACACCGCCCACATTCGTTGCAACAATTGGACACTTCATAGCCATCGCTTCTAGTAGCACAACGCCAAATCCCTCATTGATTGAAGGTAAAACAAACAAGTCACTACATGAGACAACTTCTGGAACGTCATTGCGCATCCCTAAAAATAGCACGTGACTTTCTAACCCCAAAGCCTTTGCCTGTTCTAAAAGAGCATCTTTAAGTTCGCCGTCGCCAAGAAACACCAGCTTTATATTTGGTATCTCTGTAACTATCTGGGTAAGGGCACTGATTAAATAGGCATGACCCTTTACTGGCACAAGTCTTCCTGCCGTTACAACCAAAAAACAATCATTTTCAACCCCAATTTCCTGCCGTTTCTGTACTCTGTTCACCTTTCTTTTTTCAAGGGTTTTTATATCAATTCCATTGTAAATATAATCGAACTGCGACTGTTCTCCAATCCCCAACTTTAAATATGGTTCAATACCACTCTTTGTTAATGTAATAATTTTATCTGTAAATCTAGTAGCAAGCTTTTCAAGCCATATAAAAAAACAGATTTTAACCTTCCCAAAATATCCTTCGAAAATATCCCCGTGCGGAGAATAAACAATAACTCTTACATTTGCTAATCGCGCCGCTAAACGACCAATAAATCCACCCTTTGATGTGTGACAATGAACAATATCGTATCTGCCATTACGTATCAAAAAATAAAGCCTCAAAAGGGCATTCATGTCTAAAAAGGGATTGATATCACGCACAAGGGATGGAATAGCAAACACCTGAAAACCTATACCTCTAGCATAAGAGATCATGTCTTTTTCTTGTTCTCTAGCAACACCAGTTGCAATATGATACTCGAATTGATTACTATCACTGCGTTGCAAAGTTTCAAGTAGGACGGAAGGGGCACCACCCTTTTCTAGGCGTGTAATTACATGCAATACCCTGATTTTTCTTGCAGGATTATAGCCGTTCATTCTCCCTTCTTATTCCCAGAAGGTGAACCAAACTCCACAAATATTGGATTGGATAAAATACGTGATGGGCCATCAATATCCAGTCTGTAATAAATCTTTTCGCCCGGTTTAACATATTTATCTTCATAAACCATCTCAGCATTTCCAGTAGATTCACTTCGATGTATTACCTCACCGCTCCGAATAATATCTATTTTATAATTTATATCCTTTGCCTTTGCAGGAAGGGATACACGAATCTTTATTCTGGGATTCTTGTCGGTTTGCAACTCTTCTCCCATATATGCAGTTACAGACCCGTCTTTATCTTCTATTACAAATTTATCCAATACTATGGCAGGAGATTTTTCTGAATACAAATGAAGAGCATACATACGACCTGTCTTTAGCGCCTCGATAACCGTACCTTCGTTCTTTTCTTTCAGTAAAAATATGGTTTGAGAATCCTTTATAGAAAATGTGTCCTCATCCCCAAAATCTACTTCTCCTATAGCCCAAACAGGACGTTCACGTTCGCCTTCGCAATATTGTTTAAGTATCGTATCCCATACATCACCCGGCGGCGCCATAAATTTAATTCCTTCCGCAAACACGGCAAAACCAGTATAATTTTGAGCCTTGAGCAGGTCTTCATAATACGGACTTGTAATAAGTTTAACGCCACCTGACTCCTTACCCACATCCTCCACCTCAGGATGCGCCCAGAATGTCACTCCGCCACGTGAGTTAACATAGTCAATAACTGTTTGATATGGTGCTATTCCACGATCACCATGGTACTGATCATATTGATAAGATGCATAAGGATAATTGTTTGCTATAAAAATTATACTTAATAGAAAGCAAATTACACCTGCAATTCTCAAGGGTACTACAACGAAACCACCTTTGCCAATTGAAAACAAAAGCCCGCCTAAAATTAAAAAACTTAATGGCCATAAACTAATCAGGGTTTCGAATGTTATTTTATTGCTCTTAGGATAACCTTTACCAATTGAAGGAAGATTTTTATAATCCGAGGCGTCATTCAGTCCCATCACAAGAATGTGTTTATGTCCATCCATCATAACCAAATCTTTTGTAAAATAAGACCCTTTCCACCAGTAAAAAGGAATTGCCTCGGCACCATGCATTATTAACATATCTTTGTGATTTAGATTTAACTTGTTGATGGTGTCTATGTACCTTGCCTCCCCGTAGCTATGAATGGAACCCTTTTCCACAACCTTTCTGATAAACTTTCTTAATGGAGGTATTCCATATTCCCATCGCATAGTATCGTGATCTGTAAAAATAGCAACCTCTACACCAGCATCATGGGCAATATTTGCTACCTCATCTGGCGCTAATTTCCCACCGCTAATATTTGAGTCTAGATGAATAACACCCGTGACTAATTTGTATTCCTCGCAATATGCCTCATTCTTAAAACAAAAGAACCAGAGACTTATAAGACAAACCAAATATATTTTGTTTTTTACGTTCATAAATAAGCGTACTGAAAAAGCGCCTTTAAAGTTATCTACAACATTTTTCTTAGTAAGGTGCGCCTTTCATACTCAGATGCTTTTTCTTTTTTAATGAGTTCTTTTATTTGATGAGGATTCTTGATTCCTTTAAGAACCGTGCTAGTTTGTTCAGCGCTTATGACAAGATTGCCAATCTTAAGTCTTTTTTGCATTGTTCCTTGTCTAATCGTAATATTGTTGATGTCGCAATAGCTAATATCCTCGAATTTTATTGAAAAAGGGCCCTTTCTTAGCGAGACTTCGTGATGTGTAACCAAATATTTAGTCATGAAAACAGAGAGAATGATATAAATAGTCAGAAGCCCGCTAATTGACAATATACTTAATCCGGTAATGGTACTTGCACCAAATGCAGTAAATGCGATTAAGATAGAAAATGCAAAAATGGTAAATAATAACCAGTATTGTCGAACGGTTGGTTTAAAGGATTGAATAACTTTAGATTCTGCGCTTTTAATAAGAACACTTCCCTTTGTCACAGTTTTTGTATATGTTATCGGAATCAACATTGTACTCTTTTTTAGCGAATTATAGGTAAGCAGATAGTATATGTCAAGGCAAATGCAAGGTAATTATTCGTTGCAGAATATTCTTAGCGTACGAGAAAATACTATCTGTATTTTAATATTTACCATAAAGCGGACAGATTGGTTTTGCGTAGTGAAACGCCCAGCTACCAAAATAAGCAAAACACAAGAGTGTTGCCCAGAAGGACTTTAGAAAGTCATTGTATTTAACATTCTTCGTATAAGATTCAAGCCCTTTTACAGCCAGTGTAATCAATGCCGGATTCAAAAGGATATCATTTGTGCCGGGAGGGTAATTTGCGCCTACGTAATTAATAAGTATACCGATCACCGCGCTAACAAACAGGGAGAAATATATGTTTTGTTTAATAATAACGACACTGGCAATAACTAGTAGATGCGATATTAAGGACATTAATACATAATGCGCACTCCTATAAAATTCATACGAGGTGATGAAATAAGGAATAAGAAAGAAAAACAGCATGGTATCGTTGCCCCTATTTTTATTGTATGCCAGCAAGAATAAAGAAGTCGGGGCAATGAGTTTAAGCACGTCATTATCGCTCAAATAACCAATATCACCAAAAAAAACACAAGCAACACCAACAAAGGAAGCTATATATAGAATTAACGTTAACTTATACTCAAATCTCACTACAAACCAGACCAAAAGAAAAACGATTAGAGATTTCAATGTAGTAAAGCATTCTTTGAGCCAGAATACCTCTTCGTATATATAAATCAGATTTTCAATTGCATCAAGTATGAGTTCCATGACATTTAGTATAAGTTTTTAAAGAAATATCGGTTTTTAGCGCTTATTATGGGCAGAATTACCAAATTGCACAAATAAGAATTTACAAGATGCTTAAAATAAATCTACCAAATTTTTATTTGCTTGTAAACGCAGAACAAGAAATCATATCCCATTATGTAGTGTATTTTGGCTGTTGCTGAGGCATTGTAATTATGAATCTACTTCCAACACCCACAGCGCTCTCTACTTTAACAAGTCCGTGATGAATATTAACGATATGTTTAACAATGGAGAGTCCGAGTCCCGTCCCACCCATTTCTCGTGAACGTGCCGGGTCTACACGATAAAACCTCTCAAAAATACGCGGGATACATTCTTGTGGAATACCCATGCCCGTATCCGATATTTCAAACCGGATAGATTCGTTGACAGGTTCCACCTTCAAACCAATACGACCGCCTTTAGGTGTGTATTTTATGGCATTATCAAGTAAGTTAGTCAGTAATTGCCGCAAAAGATATTCGTTTGTTTCAATCTTTGGTAGACAACGAGATATATCAAATTCAAAGGTTTGACTTTTCCCAGCACAGTGCTCCTTATAAACGGAAAAGATATTTTCTATACACGGTTGTATATCCAGATTATTAAATTCTATCTTCAAATCATCGGAGTCTAATCGGGATAATTCTAAAATGTCTTTAATAAGGTTATCAAGTCTCTGTGTGTGTTTCATTATAATATTCAAAAATTCCTGTGTCTGTCCATTGTTTGCTGTATTCCCCTGCTCAGAACGTACAGAGATAGAATTTTCGAGTAATGTCTCTACGTATCCTTTAATAGAAGCAAGTGGAGTTCTTAGTTCGTGAGACACATTTGTAACAAATTCTTTACGTGTATTTTCCAGTTTGCGCAGTTCGGTAATATCATGAAATACGATAAGAATCCCATGAGTATTTTTATCAATCTGAATCGGAGAAAGGTGTATTTGTAATAATCTCTTTTCGAAAGAAAGAATCTCAATTTCGCATATCTTGGTTGTTTGAGTTTTAATTGCTTCCCTCACTAAATTACACAATCTCTCATTTCGTATTTTCTCCCACAGATAGTCTTTGTTTAATGTAACCTTTGATATGCCAAACATAGTTTTCGCCGCATTGTTGATAAGAATAATTCTTTCCAGTAAGTCTGTTGTAATGATTGCATCGTTCATGTTATCCATGATAGCGTCCAGCTTATTTTTGTCATCCAGAATAGTCTGCATTTTAGACTGGAGTTCAATCCCCATCGTATTAATCGCATCCGCCAAGGCACCCATCTCGCCAGATGAAGATATCTCAGCCTTTCGTGCAAAGTTACCACGAGCAAAGCTCTGCGCTATTTGGGTGATATTAAGGAGGGGCGACGTATTTATTTTGATAACTAGAAAACCAATCGCCAAAGTTATCGCAAATGTAATGAGCATATATAAAACCAAATGACTTATTAGCGCCGAATCGGATTCCAGATGTTTGGTTAACAAATTAAGGTGCTGTCCTTTTATTGCCTTAACCACAAAATATCCTGACAAGCTCAGACATACACTTAAAAGGGTAGCGTAGCTTAAAAAAATCTTCCAGAACAATTTATTTCTAAACATCATCCCTATTATTCCTTAAATTTATAACCAATTCCACGAATAGTGATTATACGGTTTGCGTAGTTTCCCATTTTTTTCCTCAGGGCAGCAATGTGCACATCTACCGTTCGGTCACTGACAAATGTTTCAGGACCAGAAACAGCATCAAGCAACTGATCTCTTGTAAATACCCGTCCGGGTTTGCTGGCAAGCTGGTAAAGAAGCTTAAACTCTGTAAGCGTTAGAGGGACAACTTCATCCTTAATAGTTACCTCATGTTTGTTTACATCAATCTTAAGACCTTCTATTTCAACATAATCTTTTGCTGCCGAAGAAATTTTTGCCCGTCTCAGAACTGCTTGTACACGCGCAACGAGTTCCTTCGGGCTGAATGGTTTTGTTACATAATCGTCTGCGCCAAGCTTTAAGCCCACAGTTATATCTGATTCCTCGCCCTTTGCTGTTAACATTACAATAGCAATGTTAGCCAGTTCGGTATCTGTCTTTAATTTTTTACATACCTCAAGACCATCAATACTGGGCAGCATAAGGTCTAATATAATAAGTTCTGGCCTTTCCTTTCTGGCTAAGAACAGGGCATCTTCGCCATTAAAGGCGGATATTACCTTATAGCCGTCCTTTTCAAGATGAAAACGGACTAATTTTACAAGGTCTTGCTCATCATCTACTATAAGAATCTTTTCATTTGACATAATATCTTTTTATACAGTTTCTTTTAAACATTTATCAAAGATAGACAAGGCGATATCTGTGTCGTTCTTTGAAAGAATCAACGGCGGGCAGAAGCGGATGGCGCTGCGTCCGCAACTCAACAGCAATAAGCCTTTCGAAAAAGCCTTCTGGATGATACTGTCGCGTATTTCCGACGCATATTCTTTCGTTTCCTTATCCCTCACAATCTCAACGGCAAGCATGAGCCCCAGTCCCCGGACATCTCCGATGATGGGATACATGCGTTCTAATTTCTTCAATTCATTCATCATGTAAGCGCCTTGTTTAGCTGCATTGTCTATGAGACCTTCTTCAAGAATCTTGATCGTTGCAAGCGCTGCCTGACACGCAACGGGATTTCCACCAAATGTGCTTGCATGGCTGCCC
>JAHFOX010000106.1 GCA_023261445.1 Planctomycetota bacterium | reverse complement strand
CAAATTCCAAAAGTTTTTTTATAATAAGCTCTTTTTCGTCAGGAATAACTTCGTAGTCTGTGACAGTAGCGTCAATTTCCTTGAGCATATTACGGATAACCTCACCGCTCTTATCCTCTCGCTCTCCCCTGGAACCCTTGTCGCTTAATGTTAATATAGCCGCCCGAATCATTCCTTTACCTCAGCGTCCTTTCCGACTATCGTAATTTCGTCTCCTGCTTTAATGGTGCCACCCGTAAGAATTTCAGCAAAAATACCCTCTCGCGGCATAATACAATCTCCGGCCGTATAATAGATGGCACAGCGGTCGTGACACAGTTTGCCAATTTGAGTTACTCGCATACGTATATTCTTATCAATTTTTAAGATGGTTCCTACAGGAAGCGATTTTAGTTCGATGCCTTTTGTAACAATATTTTCCCCAAAATCACCGTCTTTGATGTCTAATCCCTTTTTGCGCATGATGTCAGCGCTTTCCCTTGCCAGCAAACTAACCTGACGGTGCCATTTACCGGCATGTGCATCGCCTTCCAGCCCAAAATGTTCAATCAGTTTGCAAGCGCCAACATCCCGTTTTTGGGTGCCTTTTTTTTCACTTAGACAGACAGCAACAACCTTTCCCATTGTTTACTCCAAAACCCCTACGCCTTAAATAATCATATAAACCTATTTGAAATCAAGATTGTACTGAAGTCTAGCATGGCACGTTTATAGTGTCAAGTATGAAGCATATACCAAATTGGCTATAAATTACTTGTTTTTTTATCGTAATATGATTAGAATTTAGCTCCTTTATAGGATATTCTCAAAACAATCACAAAAAATAGAAAGGTGCATTTAAATGACCAGTGACCATATAGATTTGGCAATTATAAATCGGGCAAAAGAGGACAATGTAAAACTTGTCCAATTGCAGTTTACAGATATAAACGGAAATATCAAGGCTGTTACGATACCCGTAGAAAGATTCCCCGAATCCATAGAAAAGGGAATCTGGTTTGACGGTTCGTCAATTGAGGGTTTTACAAGGATTTGCGAAAGCGATATGTATTTAAAGCCCGATACGAATACTTATGCACTGCTTCCATGGGAAACAGAGGAGCCAACTGCCAGGCTCTTTTGTGATGTCCACATGCCTGACGGCTCTCCTTTTGAGGGTGACCCCCGATATATTCTGAAAAGGGCAATTAAAAATGCACGTGCAATGAATTTTGAATATAATGTGGGACCTGAATTGGAATTCTTCTTATTCAAGCCAAAGAGCGACGGACAGGTAGAACCAACGCCGCATGATGTGGGGAGTTATTTCGACTTTTCTCCAAGAGACCTTGCGGGAAACGTAAGAAGGGATATTATTTTCACGCTGGAGAAGATGGGGCTCAATGTTGAGATGAGTCATCATGAAGTCGCCCCGGGCCAGCATGAGATTGATTTCAAATATGCCGAGGCGCTAAAGACGGCAGAAAATGCGTTAACTTTTAAACAAGTAGTAAAGTCAATTGCACACAAACACGATTTATATGCCACCTTTATGCCGAAACCCATCTTCGGCGTATGCGGCAGCGGTATGCATTGCCATCAAAGCTTTTTTGATATCAGAACACGCAAAAATATCTTCTTTGATGAAAAAGATGAATATAAACTCAGCAAGATAGCCAGACAATTCATCGCAGGGCAATTACAGCATGTGCGCGCCATGAGCGCTATTCTGTCTCCAACAGTAAATTCTTATAAGAGATTGGTTCCCGGATATGAGGCGCCTGTATATATTTGCTGGGGACAAAAGAACCGTTCTGCCTTGATACGTATTCCAAGATATTCGCCGGGCAGAGAACAGGCAACCAGGGCAGAATTGCGGTGCCCGGATCCCAGCAACAATCCATATCTTGCTTTTGCTGTTATGCTTGAGGCAGGACTCGACGGCATCAAAAAAGGAAGTACCCCGCCTAATCCTGTGGAAGAAAACGTCTATGAATTTAATAAAGACGAATTAGCGTATAGAAATATTGCAACACTGCCAGGATCTTTGGGCGAGGCAATAGATGAATTAAAGAAAAGCAAACTAATGGAATCAACATTAGGTTCTCATACCTATCAGGTATACATACATTCAAAAATGGCCGAATGGGACGAATATCGGATACAGGTATCCGAATGGGAACATAAAAAATATTTCGAGACAACGTAGTCGAGTTAAAATAAAAATAATATAAAATCTAAAAAATACGTTTGGCCGCTGATTTACGTAGATTTGCACCAATTTTTTAGAGAGTTAGCCCTGGATGGAGCATCACCTTTCAGGTGAATCTTTATAAAGTGTAAGTATTCGTTTTATCTGCGTTTGTCAGCGTTCATCTGCGTCCTATTGCAGAATTTATGTAAAAGTCCAATTTCGTTAAGGAGCAGGGCGTGGAAGTCGGGAATATCTTTAGACATTTGTTAATACACAATGAAGCTTTTGTAAAAAGCACGGATGCAACGAAGTTCCTTGCATACGCAACACAGCAAAATCCTTATATTACCCTGCTTACATGCGCGGATTCTCGAGTACATGGTCAAATTATGGGAACGGATATTTTTAATAAAGTATTTATTGTTCGGAATGCCGGCAATCAGGTAGCCACCAACAGAGGTTCTATCGAGTATGCACTCTTTGTGCTTAATACCCCCGTCATGCTTGTGCTGGGGCATACAGATTGTGGCGCTGTAAAATTTGCCACTCATGCCTGTATAACACAATCCAAAGAAATTGTTAATTTGGCAAAATCCTTTGATAAATTAATGAAGACGGATTATTCATTAATTAATCGTGAAATAAAATCCGAAATGCTTCCTTTGACTATCCCTATTGAAAGAGGAATACCTGACTTAAGAAAAATTCAAAATGAGATGAAGGAGCTTGCCTATCTAGCCCAAATAAACGTTGATTATCAAATAGAAAAGGCACTAAAATACTATGGAGACAGGGTAAAAGAAAATAAACTGACCATTATTGGCGCAATTTACGACTTTGTCGGCGCATATTCAAACCAACTGGGCAGAATTTTGGTTACAAATATAAACGGCATTGTCAACCCGATAGATCTCCATGTTGAAGCAAAAAAAATTATCAAAAGAATCCCTAATTACGACGAAAACAGCGAGGGATTTAAGGTTGCCAGCAGATTAATTGATGAGAAAGTGACCCGAATAATAGCCTAGATTAATATGAATACCTGTTGTGCCACAAACGAAAACCACTGCGATGTAACTTTTGCCGAAGGTGAATGTTCAGATGGGATGTGTTGTTTTACATGTGTTATTCCAACCAACAATGGTCATATCAGTTTTTTTAAGTCCCTCTGGAAAAGCGGAACAGGTTCAGACCATGTTAAATTATTGGTAACCAGCAAAGGATGCAAAGAGGAATTGTACGATTCATGTAAATTCCTTAATTTTACCATTTCCAAAAGCCCGGTAAATTCCAGCTTGAAAATGGATTTACGTTGCAGTGTTTACAAATCTCGCCCGAGTCAATGTGTAGGTTATCCCGACAGGGCGGGAGAGTCTTTATATCAGAGGACCAGAGGACCTTGCATATTTAACGAATATACCGCCCCCAGCGCATATAAAAAACTTGTGTACAAAAGGGAGTGGCAGGCGTCTTATGCAATTCTTGACCGTGCAGATGCGATACGCAATATATTTGTTGGTGAAGACCCTGGCATTGCAAGAGATTTAATATTAAAAGCAAATGGCGTACATCTCGCCACAATTTCTGTTGGAAAAGAGGAGCAGGATTATGTCCTAATCCCTATACACAGACAGACACAAAACATATTGTATTTATCGGAAAAACATCAACCAATTACCACCATAAAACAGGCATATCACAGATGGGGTGAGAAGATACAAAGAAATCTTCAAAATCATTACGGAACTGAATGGGAAACACAGCTTAAAAACGCCATAGAAATGGAGGAAAAAGATGCTGGTAAAAGATATAATGAAAACACAGCTAGTAACATTGAATGCTGATTCAAAACTTGGTTTTGCCAATGACATCATGTATCTGGGGCGAATAAGACATCTACCCGTTTTAAAAGGAGAAAATATAGTAGGCATAATAACACAAAGAGACCTCTATCGCGCATCGCTGACTTCTATCCTTACAAACTGGAAGGAAAATAAGGAATTTCTCGATTCCATCAAAGTGTCAGAAGTAATGGCAAGGAATGTAGTTACAATCAATCCTGAGGTAACAATTGAAGAGGCAGCACAGTCCATGATTGACAAAAAAGTGGGATGTCTGCCTGTGGTAAAAGACAAAAATAAATTAATCGGCCTTATTACCGAAACTGATGTACTGCAATATTTTGTTGACGAAAGCAGAAAAAAGAAATAGAATTTTAACCATCAAAAGGAGTGTTTTAATGTGTGACGTTGGCGGTCATATAAGCAGCGACATGATTACATGGCAGTGTGCATGCTGTGGCGCTGCAATAAAGGATTCAAATAATACGAACGATGGACTTTGCGACCTTGGGATATGCTTATCCTGTCGTAACACCCCTGAGGACTGGATAAATTTCGTTAAAGAAGAATGGGAAGAAGGCATTTGCGTGGACTGCGTGTCGCCGTGCGGTCTCAAACGATAATGCCAGTTTAGTAAATAAGTATATAAATTTATCAGGTGGTAAAATGTTTTCAAGACGTATGTTCATTAAAGGCGCTTGTGGTTCCCTGCTTGGCACTATGGCTGTTGGAGGTTATAGCTATCTCCTAGAACCCCGTTGGGTTGAAATAAAAAGAGTCACTATAAAAATCAATGCCCTGCCGAAGCAGTTTGACGGCATAACGATTGCCCAGATGTCGGATATTCATCATTCCAAATATGTCCACAAAGAATTTGTCAGAAAGTGTGTTCGGGCGTTAAATGCGCTAAACCCCGATATTATCGCATTGACTGGCGATTATGTTTACTGTTCTGACGAGTTCCTTTGCCCCGTTACCGAAGAACTGGCAGAATTACGGGCGAAAGAAGGCGTCTTCGCTGTGTTGGGAAACCATGATTGCAGGGACTCCACTTCTGATGCATTGGCTAAAGAAGGCATTCGTGTATTGAATAATGAACACACCCCTCTTTACAGAAAAAATGATTATATCTTCATTGGAGGCGTAGATAATTTATGTACCGGACACATGGATTTAAAAAAGACATTGCTGGGTATGGATGATAACCCTAAGGTTCTGCTATGCCACAATCCAGACGCAATCGAGGAAATCAGAAAAACAAATGTTGACTTTGTAATGGCAGGACATACCCATGGCGGACAGGTAAGTTTACCTATCTACGGACCTCCTGTTGTATATTCCAAATTTGGCAATCGTTACGCTTCAGGATTATTTCACGAAGGAAATACAATTATGTACGTAAATAAGGGCATTGGAGTTTCCGTCTTTCCCGTGAGATTTTTTGCACGCCCAGAAATCACGCTATTTACGTTAAGAAACAGCGTACGGATTGTTTAACGAAAAAATTCTGTTAGGCGACACACCTTTTAGTATCTCATCTCTTCATCGTAAGCATTAGGGTTTCTGCGTTTCTGTTGCAGGGTTTGTAATATGATCTAAAAACTGCAATTGGACGCTGATTTACGCAGATGTGCACTGATTTTCCAAATGAATCTTTTTAAAATGTAAGTATCCGTTTTATCTGCGTTTGTCAGCGTTTATCTGTGTCCTATTGCAGAATTCAGGTACGATATTTTTTTGCATTGTTTCTTTTAAACAACAAACGCAGCACAAAAATCGTAACGACAAACGAAAGGGTAAACCCATTCGCCAGCACTATAATGGGGTTTTTTAAATGCACCCCATAAGCCAGCCACAAAC